>JAIXUU010000377.1 GCA_027483405.1 Planctomyces sp.
AATTTTTTCTCAATTCACGCTCATCTAAATCATTCACTTCGACGTCAAGGTTCAAGTTATGACTTCTGACGAGGCAAAAGCCACCGAAGGCATTTGGTGCGTTGTAGCAAACATCAAAATAGAACACCCGTTTGGTCAAGGTGGCATTGATACAAAATCGGGAACCAAACAATTTCGTGGCGGGACAAAGGTCTACATTGGCGGCTGTTATGCTGGAACTTGCGGCGGAGTTACCTGCATTGGACTTCACCGCAATGGACGTTCTTTCATTGCTCCGCAATAAGTGCAATCTTCATCCCCATCACAATCGAACCTGATTTCAGTACCACCATGAAAATTAATCGTGCATGACATCATTATAAAGACCGAACGTCCACACATTGAAGAACTGCTCGCACGATATCAAGATCTGATTGGCCGCGACTTTGATGGCTATCGAAACCATGTGTACCGCTGCGTGACGTATGCGATGCACTTTCTCGACAATGCTGCGGAATATGAACAACTTGTCGAAACTGTATTCGTTTACCATGACATTGGTCTCTGGACAGATAAGAAATTAGCATATCTGGAGCCCTCTGAAGCGGTAGCACTTCGGGATAATGAGAAATTCGGTTGGGGTTTGGCTCCAAATGCCTTAAAGGGTGCGATCCACTGGCACCATAAAATCTTCAGGTATCAAGGAGACCACGAGATCGTTATTGAGGCCTGCCGCAAGGCGGATTGGATCGATGCCACGCAGGGTTGGTGTCGAAAGGGCATGCAAAGATCCAACATCGTCAAGGTGGAATCGACTTTCCCTAATTGCGGGTTTCACAAATCTCTGCTGCATTTAGCCAGAGACTACAGTGGTTCTACTTTTGTGGGTGGCTTAAAGGTGATGCGGGGGATCTTAAAATGGTAACAGGATTCTCAATTCACCGGGTTCTATCGCTTAAAACAAGGGCTGGCTGATCCCTTCGTTCAAGAGGTCAACCATTCTCGACTTTCTTATTACCGCTGTCATGAGAGAACTTGCGACAGATTTTCAGACATCAACATTCCGCCATCAGAATACCGAACTATGAAGCACTTTCTCCTAATTCTTGCAGCCCTCTCAGGGTTACTTCCGATGGTCTCGCGTGGTGCAGATACAAAGCCGATTCGGGTCTTGATCTGGGACGAACAACAACCGGAACAGAAGCAGGCCTACGGTCCAAACTTCCTTGGCGAAACCATTGCCGCTCACCTTCGAGCGCAACCAGGTATTACCGTCAAGACAGCGAGTCTTGATTCGCCAGAGCAAGGCGTTGATGAAGCAACGCTGGACGCAACAGATGTCGTGATCTGGTGGGCACACCGGAAGGCCAACACCTTCACCAATGCCCATGCCGAGCGAGTCGCCTCACGTGTTCGGGAAGGTCGCCTTGGATTGATCGCACTCCACTCGGCCCATTGGGCGAAACCCTTTGTCCTGCTGATGCAAGACCGCTCCAAAGCGGATGCACTGGCACAGGTTCCAGAGGCTGAAAGGGCCTCAGCACGATGGGAGTATGTAAACGAAAACCCGATCTATAAAGTCGTGAAACGCGACAGTCCACTGACTCCCTCACTCACTCGTGAAGGTGAGGTCTGGCGACTCACATTGCCACAATGTGTCTTTCCCGGCTGGCGAGCCGACGGCGCACCATCGCATGTGACAACACTCCTGCCTCAGCATCCCATCGCCGCTGGACTACCTGCCACCTGGGATATACCACAGACCGAGATGTATGATGAACCATTCCACGTACCCCCGCCAGATGCAGTCGTCTTCGAGGAACGATGGGATCGAGGCGAACGTTTCCGCAGTGGTTGCGTCTGGCAGGTGGAAAAAGGCCGCGTTTTCTACTTCCGCCCAGGTCACGAAACTTACCCGATTTACAAACAGGAAAAGCCCCTGCGCGTGATCGAAAACGCCGTGCGCTGGCTCGGCCCCGAACAGAAATAAAGACATGAAACGAGTTTTCTCAGCCATGCATAGTGGTCAAGGTATTGCCAAAAATGGCTGTTCGATATCGTTTGCCGGAGAGCGATTCACGAAGTCACTTTTCGCCTCAGCATGGAACACGGTTCTATGAACGCCTCCTCCTAATGAGTGTCCAACGACCAGCCGCACTTGCCACTCAGCAATGTTGTCAAGCCCATGCCGCACTGCATGATTGCGGTCTCCTAACACTGCGATTTTGCAGTTGAATTTCTTGAGACCGCCAGCGCAGGTTCAAATTCATGAGACGAAGACTTTTCATTCGATCACTCCTCGGCTCGTCGATGCTGTCTTTCGCTCAGGCAGCACCACCCGCCTCGCGGACTCAGTTGGGTGTCGCGCATATTGGAGGGCTGTATTCTTTCTCAGAGAAAGACTACCTCAACGAAGGAGCAGCGACGGCACATGCCCTTGGTGCAAGATGCATTAAGGTGAGTCTGAGTCTCGATACTGACAACCCTTCACCCCAGCTGTATCCCTTTCATTCACAGTGGCCTAAGGTGACTACGCTTCATGCGCTTGCCGATACTTCGTATTACCGCGATCTATTTGCAAAAGATTTCGATACGTTCATTCTCACATCATTTCGCCCGGGATGCTCTGCGAGTTATTGGCGTGAAAAATTTTCAGCCGAGGACGAGCAGGCGGAAGAGGCATGTTTCGCCTCCCTGACCCGACATTTGCTTCGCACCTATGCTCACACTCGCAAAACGTTCATCATTCAGAACTGGGAGGGCGACTGGGCCCTGCGTGGAAGTTTCGACCCCACGACGAAACCTGCTCCCGCCGCCACGGCCTCAATGATTCGTTGGCTCGCCGCCCGCCAACGGGGCATAGCCCGGGCCCGTGCAGAATTCGCAAACAACGGGGCAAGCGTTTTCCATGCCTGCGAAGTGAACCTTGTCAGGCAGGCACAGATGCTCGGTGCTCCGAGCGTAACTACTGATGTCTTACCGCATGTCGATGTTGATTTGGCGTCATATTCCGCCTGGGATACGAAGGACTCTCCCCAGCAGTTCGCACAGGCACTGGAGTTTATCGCCAAACACAAGCGCCGGACGGAGCCGTTTGGCGAGCATGGCGTCTATGTAGGCGAGTTTGGCCTGCCGGAATCTGAGGCAACTCCGCAAATGGCTTTTGAACGTACTCGAATGCTGCTGGAGGAAGCCCAACGATTTGGTTGCCCGTATGCCGTCTATTGGCAGCTCTACTGCAATGAGCCAACCGTCACGCCTCCGAAAGCGAACGCAGACTACAAAGGGTTCTGGCTCGTACGCCCCGATGGGACAAGGAGCCTCGTCTGCCAACTCTTCCAATGAGTCCCAAGTGGTCTTCATCAGAGTTCCAGTGAGTCGCGATACGCCGCCTCCCCAAAAACCAATCGGAAATTGCTGCAAAAGATCCTTGCGCAGGCTCGCATTGCCGATTCTTAAAGCCGTTTGCTAGACTTCCTCCCTGTTCCTGGTGATGAGGTGGTTCCTTAGCTGAAATCGTTTGTATGGCGAAGCTTTCGCAGGCAGATCTGACTGAACTCAATCGCAACTTTGAGGAGCGGACTCCCGAAGAACTGCTGCGCTGGGCCACAGAAATGTTTGGCACCCGTGTGGCTGCTATTTCCGCCATGCAGATGGCGGGGAGTGTCCTCTGCCACATCATCAGTCGGCAAAAGCTCGCACTGCCGGTTCTCTTTGTCGATACCGGCGTCAACTTCCAGGAAACTCTCGACACGCGTGACCGGATTGCGGCTGAATATGGAGTCGAAGTCCGGACGCTCGTTCCCTCGATGTCCATGGAAGAACAGACCCGGGAACTGGGCGTGCTCTACCTCACTCCCGATGGTCAGGAGCGTTGCTGCCACCTGCGAAAGACACTCCCACTGGCCAGAACCAAAGGACAGTTCGACTGTCTTGTCAGCAGCTTGCGACGTGCGGAAGGGGGCAAACGGGATAACGTGCCGATTCTTTCGGTCGACCCGCCGATGAACTCGCTCCGGCTGAATCCTCTAGCGAATCTGAAAGATGACGAAATGGATGCGTACATCGCGACGCACAACGTCATCATCAATCCCTTGCACTATCAAGGCTATTCCACGATTGGCTGTAACCGGTGTACCACGCCGGTGTTGCCCAACGAACCCAAGCGAGCTGGCCGCTGGCGACATCTGGGTCCCTGGGCCATGTATTGCGGCATCAACGCCACCGATGTCGATGGCGGCATCTCACCTTCGATCGACTTGAGTCAGGAGGTGGTCGATCGAATTCTGGGTCGTTCCACCGACTTCACCATTTAGGCCAGACTTTATGGCTTGGGGCCAATGGAGCGAGTTCCCTTGCCGTGCCGGGCCTTCAGATCGAACAGGCCAAAGATTTCCGACGCAGTCATCGAGAGTGACGCATTGAGGTTATCTCCATCGCCCAGAATGGCACGGAATAACTCGCGTTTCTCAGTGAGGACGCGATCGATCTTTTCTTCGATGGTGTCTTTGGAAATGAACCGCGTCACGATCACCTGGCTTTTGCAGCCAATGCGATGAGCGCGATTGATGGCCTGATCTTCAATTGCCGGGTTCCACCAGCGGTCATAGAGGAAGACATAGCCGGCAAACTGCAGGTTGAGTCCTACAGCTCCGGTGGCATAGCTCATGAGAATGATGTGCTTGGTGGGGTCTTCTTTGAACTGCTTGAGCACAGGTTCCCGCAATTTGGTGGGAATGCCACCGTGGTAGACCAGCGGGCCAAAGCGTTCGAGCTTCTCTTTGAGAAAGTCGAGTGTCTTCGTCCATTGACTGAAAAGAATCGCTTTACCACCACTGGCGGCCACTTCCTCCATATCAGCTTCGAGTCGATCGAACTTGGCACTCTCACCCGTTAGAGGATCCCAGTTGGTGATCTGTTTCAGGCGTAATACCAGTTCGAACACATGCTGAATCGAAATGCTGTCACCCATTTCGTTGAGTTGGATGACCCCTTCTTTCTCGGCGGTATCGTAGGAATATCTCTGGGCCGGGCTCAATTCGAGTATGGCATCGCGATCCAGCCTCGGAGGCATGTCTTTCATCACGAGGTCTTTGGTCCGCCGAAGAATAAACTCCTTCGATAGCGACTGTAACTGCTTGAGATCGGGCGTGCTGCCTGGTGGGACGAGTTCCAGAAACTCGTAGAGCGCACCAAGTTCTTCCGGCCGATTTTCGATGGGTGTTCCCGTAAGTGCCCAGGCTCTGCGGCGAGGAATCCGACGCGCTGTTTCGGCAGTGCGCGACGTACGGTTTTTGATCCGCTGAGCTTCGTCCAGCACCACCAGGTCAAACTTCGGAAACTCGTCGCCAAAATTGGCGACATCCCGTACGAGAGTTTCATAATTGACAATCAGCACCGGGACGCCCGGCATCGTCCAGGTGATGCGGCGGCGATCAGTATCCCCTTCGACCACCACAAAGGGGAGTTCTTCTGCCCATGTGCGAAACTCACGCTGCCAGTTGGGCAAGAGTGGCTTCGGGCAAACCAGTACCACCCGGCGAACCTGACCGCTCCGCACCAGCAGACGAATGGCAGTAATGGTCTGCATCGTTTTCCCGAGACCCATCTCGTCGGCGAGAAGTGCTGCATCATGTGAGAAGAGCCAGGCAATCCCTTCGTACTGATAAGGGAATGGCTCGAAGGGCATGATGAGTTCCTGTCCTTTGAGCCAGGTCTGCAAAGGGGGCTGCAAAAGATAGAACAATCGATCTTCGAGAGTCAGAACGCCTGCGGGTGGCTTGATGCGTGTGAGTTTAGCCTCGGGCTTTTCGACCAGTGCCGCCTCGGATTTCTCAATGAGATCAGCGGCAGTAACATCCGCTGCTGACGAAACGGATTCCTGTGCAGGGGCAGCTTCGGATGCAGAGGCGTTTTCAGCCGTCGATTCTTGACGAGATTCTTCTTTCGGTTTCGGTGGAGGCAGGAACTCCAGACCTTCGGGAAACTTGAGTCCAAAGGTCTGAATGCGTGGCCGGCTCGGCTTCCAGGCTGGCCCCAGCGGGATCGTTTTCATCAGAGTGACAGGCTCGGCATCAACTTTCGGTAAGCGCTGCAGAGCACTGTTAATCCCTGCCAGATGCAGGTCTGCACCCATTGAAAGAGGCACATTTTTTGTATCAGGCGGAGCCACATTCTGGTCGTCGTACTGAGCAATCGACTCCAGCACCTGCGGCAACCAATGAGGAGCAGGGACTGCTGATGAGCTGGGATTTTGCTCCAGACCGTCGTGCAAGTCTTCTGAACTGGCACGTGCCGGAGCGGTGCGAAGGGTTTGAGCCACGCTCGTTGTTTTTGAAGATTCGTCCATGATCTTCTGGGCTCCCAGGCTCCGGCCTCTCGTGAGCGACTGCCCGTTCCATCATGGGCCGCCTGTTTCGATACTTAGCTGCGATTGAGAGCCGCTTTCATCGTTTCCTGAAGGGCTTCCCGAATACGATCAAACGGCTCTTTCAAGTCGGCTGATGTGGGGACGTCTTTGCATTGATCCCGCACATGATCCATTTCGCTGGCATGCGAGGAATGGAACTCCAGATGACGATTGCCGATCCGTAAGGTGGCAGTTGACTCATCACTGAAGCAGCCGACGGGAATATCAACATGCTCGCGCAACTCGCAAAGGCTTTCGTCTTCGGTGAGGACAAGATGAGGCTTGACCCCCACCTTTTCGATCAGCGTCTTCCCGATCAATTCACTGAGCAGGTAAGGCCTGAGTGTCGGGCCATAGAGAATCTGCTGAGTTCGATTGGGTTTCACCGGTGTGGTACACTGAAATTCCAGTGGGCGACCGTACCGGTTCGTGACCAGCAAGCCGCCGACATAACCCCGCTCGGGGTCTTCCACGGCCGTCAGAAAGCCGAGGCGGAGCTGATCCTTCTTGGCCTGATCCGACATCCAGAGTAATCCTCAGAAAGCTCAGAAATGGGAAACAAGTCCTTCGCGTTGGCTTTGATCGTCGCCGCTCGTCGCGCGGCTTGAGCAGGAAGTGAACCTCCTTCGAGATAGAAGCTGGGTAAACTCTGCGGGGGCAGTTGCAACGAATTTACCAGTCGATCCGCAGAATCCGCCGGAATTCTCTCATCAGCCAGCGAAACCATGATTCGGGAGGAAGTTGAATCTTGGCTGTGACTGGCATCCCGGTGAGAACTTGCTCTGAAGCATCGTTCAGTGTGGCTTTGACTTCGTAAACCCGCTGATCGGATGTGAAGGCAGGGAAGCCCCACTTCGAACCAGAGGCACTGTTGACTGTACCGGTTGTAGCGATTGGAGCGTTTGAGATCTCTGTGATCGTCCCTTTGAGCAGGCGCTCCGTCGCACTTTGCGGCCAGATGATCACTTCCTGCCCGGGAGAGACCCTGACAATATCGCTCTGACTGACTCTCATGAGGACATCATACCCAGGCTGGGGCGCGATCCATGCCAGTTCGGCTCCTGCTTCGACAAAAGCTCCGCGATTGGATGGATCCAGGATCGAACCACTCCAGGTGGGCAAAGCCAGTTCACGCCGCAGTGGATCCTCCATTTGAATCGCAGATTTTGCCCGACTTTCTGTGCGCGGAATTGTGATCAACCTTCCGGAGACGAGAGCTTTGAGTTGATGACGTTGCTCTTCGGCTTCCCACTGAGCCAGTTGCTCCTCCAGATCTTGCAACTCTTGCTCTGCTGTCGGAATCATCGCCTGAACGGCTGGCTCAAACACCTGTCGTTGCAACAGGCCTTCCAGCAGTAATCTCTGAGTGGCGACGCGCGCTTTCTGCTGGAGGAGCCTTTGATTCTGGACACGATCTTCCAGTTCGAGAATGATCTCGCCTTGTGTAAGAATCGATTTGCTGGTGGCGAATATGACACGCCCTGAGACGGGTGATCTGACAATTACACCTTCATGCGGGATCACGTACCCATCGGCAGTCATCGAAGCAGGCCATGGCCAGAGCAATCCGCCAGTGACCAACAGCACAATTGCCAGAGCGATCAGGCGGGCGCGCGTTGTTCGGAGAGCGTTCTGCCGCTGGGTATCAGTGATGTATCTTCGAGATCGATTCACAAAAGAAGTTCCTGTTCCCAAGAGCAGCATGGAGCCTGAAATCCAGGTGAGGATGTCGAGGTCGTAGGGTTTGAGCCAGGTGTGCAGCGCGATGAGAATGGAAATCATCAGCCCCAGACGAAACAGGCTCGAAGCCACGGCATATCCGATCAAACCCGCCGCATTATGATATGAAACTCCGCGCGGCCAGGGTCGAGAAAGACCTAACCAGCACCAGTCGAGAAAGACCGTAACCGTCTGACGTGAACGATCAGAAAGATTGGGCATCTTGAGTGCATCGGCCAGTATAAAGTAGCCATCGTATTTCAGGAGTGGATTGCCATTGAATACCAGCGAACTGATGCCACAGATCAGCATCAGTTGCAGGGCGATATTGGAAACAAGACCAGGTTCAGCCAGCCACCAGACCAGCGTGGCCAGTGACGCAATCCAGAGTTCGATATAGATTCCTGCTGCAGCAATTGCCATCCGCGACCAACGGGATGGTAATCGCCAACTGTCCGTGACATCGCAGTAGAGGACGGGGGTCCCGACAAAGAGCATGACCCCCAGTTCATGGCAATGGGCACCATGCCTCAACGAAGCCACTCCGTGGGCCAACTCGTGGAGAACTTTGACCAGGCAGAGGCAGATGGCCAGTTGCCAGAAGACCAGTTCCTGACCAGTTGCCAGACGAACCGCCATGAAAAGTTCAGCAGGATGTGTGAGCACGATGGTTAAGGATGTGACCGCCAGCAGGAGTCCCATGCCGATCCACGGCCATTGGAAGATCCAGCCCATCAGACAGTTGGCAACCTGCAGCAGATCAATTTCGCCAGGCAGGTGGGTGGGATCTATCCCACGAAAACGAATCGCCAGCGGGTTGGCAAATTTCGCCCAAAGCCTGCGAGCACGCAACCTGTGAGCCATCATGGTCATTGTCGGTGCATCGAATGGTGATTCTATGGCCCAACCTTGCTGCCTGAGAGTCTGCATGAACTGTTCGAGGGCCTGTGGACTGATGGTTTCTGAGAAGCGCTCTTCAAACAGGTGGCAGAGGCGGGGAATCTCGATGCCCTGCTCCAGCTTTTCCAGCAGAAAAGTCTCCTTCTCACTGAGGAGCGAGTACTTGAGTGCCAGAGGGTCGAACAGATAATGATCACCTGCCTGGCCGCCCGCGAAGGGGATGCATTCCACATCGGTACGGAGGAAGAAGCCGCCCGAGATCATGACTAAGTGTCCGGCATCGAAAGTGGCGGTGGTTCCGGGAGAACAACCTGTGATCGAAAGCCGTCGTACTTCTCGACACATTCCAGCACTCGTGAACGCAGTTCTTCGTGGTGCGGATACAAATGCCATTTGTCGGCGGGGAGATCGGCAAATCCCTGCTGGAATCGTGGCCAGTCGGCTGTTTCGCCATGGAGAGCGCGCAAATAGACTCCCAGAATCTGCTGGGGAAAGTCGCGGAGAACACTGGCGTAGATTTCCGGATCCTGCTCGCCGGTATCACCGATCAGAACAAATTTTCGATCGGGAAATGCGGCAAGAATCGGATCGATCGAAGTTCGCTTATGCTGCATCTGGGGCGATTTTTTTAACTTGCGAGCCGAGTCTCGCAGGCGAAATCGCTTGAGATGAAACGATCCAACCGGGAATTGATAGGTCTCCCAGAATTCACGCAAGGGTCGATAGAGTTGCCAGGGGCTGCCGGAGACATAATGAAACACAGCCCCTCGGGCGGCCAGATCCCGATAGATTTCGGCCATACCATCGACAGGGGAGAAGACGCGGGCAAAGGTATTCTGAAAGAGATCCCGACGATTGGAAACATTGCTGTGCTTGACGGTGTCATCGACGTCCGAGATGACCGAGAGCCCCTGACGATCAACGACAATCGAGGCTCCATCAAACTGGCGATTGTCGGATGGATCGAGAACAGCCTGACAGGGAACCCAGAGACCGGGACGAACCGCTTCTCCAGTGATATTCTCCAGTGTTTCTTTTGAAAGAGTGATGGCTCCATTGAAGAGACCAGCGGCGGAAGTTTTTCCGGCATCGACCAACTCTTGACCCACACGCACCACAATTTGCCGGTTTTCTTCAACTCCCACAAGGAAAGGCTTCAAGCGACTGGCAAAGGTCTCGGTGAATTCCGCGTCGATCCGCAGAGCCCTGCGAATGGCACCCATAATGGGATGCCTGAGCCAGGGGAGATTCAAATTGTAGATGCAGCCCTGAATGTGCATCGTCCACTGCTCGCCCGTGGAATCAGGGGCGACATACGAAGGGTAGAACACAATCTCCTCGTTGTGCCTGACTTCGCAACAATCGACGGATCGGACTTGTGCACGGGATCGAAACAGCACGCGTTCCCTCACCTTATGAAACTGGAACTCGTGAAGGTACTGGGCAAACTGAACTTGGCGTAGTCTCCCATATAATCGTCTACACAACAATCTGCATCTATGGCCTGTGAAAAAGTTTAGTTGTTTCTGATTTCTGAATGAAATGTCAGCAGTCCACGTTTGGAGCGTTCAAGATTTCCAGCGAGCCCGGCAACATGACCATGCGTTCACACACTTGGCTTGGCGACGATCGGAAAGAAATGTTACATTCGATAAATTGGGAAAAGATTAACAGCATGTGGCGTCACGGGCTCTCACCGTCCGAAGAACACGCATGCCATCGTTTCAACAAGGTTTGCTAAAATCCATTGTTGAAGTGCGTTGGGTTCAACTGTCCATCGGCAATATTGCCTTGGAAGTTGTCAGGGTCGGTTCATCTGTGACAAATCTTGAACCAGTACAGCTGGTGTAAACGTCAATTTCCAATGGTGATTCTGGAGAACGCATAGGTCAGTGATGTTGCGATTTGAAAAGAAAGCTTCATAAACTGAAGGTGTTTGAATTGCACCAAGGATTTCACGAAACAGGCTCGTGCCAACGTATAACCCGGCATGCTCAGTAGAAATTAAATCTGGATCGGCGGATCAAGCCTCACTTCCGCCAGTTTCGAGTTGCTAAAGAGAATTGCAACTTCAGTGCGAGGCGATGAGGGAACGCGACGGATGAGTTATCAACTTCTGACGGGTGCGACAGGTCTGCTGGGAACCTACCTTCTGCGCGATCTGCTGATGGCAGGAACGCGGGTGGCTGTGGTTGTGCGGCCCAACCGTCGACAGAACGTTCGCCAGCGAGTCGAAACGTTAATGACATACTGGGATGAAACTTTGGGGACGAAGTTGCCCCGCCCGGTGGTGCTCGAAGGAGATATTTCGCAGGCCGACCTCGGGCTTGATGCCGTCAGCATGCGCTGGGCAGCCGAGCATGTCACCGGTGTGATTCATAATGCCGCCAGCCTCTCTTTCGTGGCAACCAGCGAAGATGGCGAGCCATACCGATCGAACATTGGTGGGACTCGACATGTTCTCGAGTTTTGTCGGAGCCTGGGAATTCGACAATTCTTCCACGTCTCGACAGCCTACATTGCCGGCCAGCGTCAAGGGCGTGTTCTGGAGACAGAACTGGATGTTGGTCAGGAGCTTTCCAACGCTTATGAAGAAAGTAAGCTCGCTTCGGAAAAGATGGTTCGCGAAGCTGATTTTCTGGATTCACCGACCGTTTTCCGGCCCGGGATCATTATTGGTGATTCGGTCACCGGGTACACCACAACCTATCATGGCTACTACGCCGCCCTGCAGCTTTGCAACACGATTGTGAAGACTTTCAATGCTGACGAAACAGGCCTGGTCGGAGCTCAAAAGGTACGGCTGGCACTCAATGGCAATGAAACCAAACATCTGGTGCCTGTCGATTGGGTCTCGGCAGTCATGGCCCATGTGATCACACACCCGGAGCACCATGGCCAGACATACCATCTGACGCCACAGCATCCGGTCACAATCCGCATGATCCGCGACATCCTCGAGGAAACCTGTCATTTCTATGACACTCATCTCGTGGGAGTCGGAACGACTCTCGACAAGATGAGCGAAGCCGAAAGCATCTTCTACGAGCATATCCGGGTTTACAACTCCTACTGGAAGAATGACCCGAGCTTTGATCGGACCAATACTCTTAAAGCCGCTCCACACCTACCCTGCCCGGCGGTGAATCGACGTCGGCTCGTCGAGCTTTCGAAGATCGTCATTCGCGATGGATTTCCATCTCCCAGCAAGCGCCCTGTCGATCCTGAATTCGATTCGGCGGCTTTCTTCCAGCAGATGCTGGATCAGGCCGCACGAGATCCTCAGTATGATGAACAGGATCGCAGCATCAGCCTGAATCTTTCAGGTAATGGTGGCGGCCAATGGCATTTACGAATTCGCCAGGGGAACATCGTTGGAGCTGAAATTGGTCTCAATGACGATTCCGATGCTCTGGTGGAAATGACCATCGACAGCTTTGCTCAACTCGTTGCGGGCCAGAAAACCATGGGCCAGTTGGTCGCTGAGTCGGCTGTTCGAGCCAGTCAGGAGCGAGCCGAAGAAGATCTCCTTTCTGTCCTTGACCAACTCTCTCAGCAGGAAGTGGCTGAAGTGCAGAAGTAAGCAGGCCGCAGTCGGATTCCCTGTGACTGATCCCTGTGACTTGATCGGGCGACTCTGGTTTCGACAGTCAGATCTTGGCAAAAGCTGATGGAATTCAGTCAGTCTTCAAGTGCCTGGGTGTGAAGATCACTTTCACCCAGGCACTTGCTTTTGGCAACGCGCGAAATTGATTTTCGAGTCGTGTCAATACCACCCATATCAACAGAGTGCTTCTCAATCTCCGGTACCGGCTTGCAGGAGCCTGCATTTCTTGTTGAGATCAAGCTTGCTTCAAGTAATTCAAGGAACTGCCCGGGCCTGATCGCCTGCTATTCGATGACGCGCAATCAGTAACGACGGCTTCTATCCAGGGAACAGATATGCTGATTCAGAATCGATACGGTTTGTTTGTGATGGCATTGTTAACCACCCTGTGTGCCGGAGAGGCCTGGATATCCAGCAGTCCCGCAGCAGAAGAGGCTATTTCCACAAAACCACTGCCAGTCAAGGTTGTCCCGGTTTTTGAGAACGTGGAATGGTCGGGTTGGGAAGCGGTCAGTGAAGATGGTCTTTCGCAGACATTTCGCCCGATTCTGCTTACCAACTTCGGCGATGGATCCAATCGGATTGTGGTCCCCACACAACAAGGTGTGGTGCATGTGATTGAGAATACGCAGGCCAGGCAGAAGTCGCACATCCTCTTCGATCTCAGTTCGAAAGTTGTTTACAAAGACAAAGAGAACGAAGAAGGATTTCTCGGGATGGCGTTCCACCCGAACTTTCGTGAAAACGGGGAACTCTTTGTGTATTACACCACGAAAGACGCCCCTCACACCTCTGTGGTCTCCCGATTCAAAGCCAAAGGAACTCAGCCACAAACGGTTGATCTGGCAAGTGAAGAAGAAATCCTGCGAATTCCGCAGCCTTACTGGAATCATAACGGCGGAACAATTGCCTTTGGGCCGGACGGTTACCTGTATATTGCTTTAGGTGATGGTGGCAGTGGTGGTGATCCTCACAACAACGGCCAGAACCTGGAAACATGGCTGGGCAAAATTCTTCGGATTGATGTCAATCAGCGGGAAGCAGGGAAGGCTTACGCGATCCCGGCTGACAATCCATTTGTCAAAAAGGCTGGTGCCCGTCCCGAGATTTATGCACTGGGATTGAGAAATGTCTGGCGAATGGCATTTGATCGAGCGACAGGAGTTCTTTGGGCAGCCGATGTCGGTCAGAATCTGTGGGAAGAGATCGACATCATTCAGAAAGGTGGCAACTACGGCTGGAGCGTCCGCGAGGGTTTGCATCCATTTGGGAAAAATGGAAATCGCAGCAGCCAGGGGA
>JAIXUU010000437.1 GCA_027483405.1 Planctomyces sp.
ACGCTCTGGTAGCGAGCCACCAGTTTGCCCGGGCTGAAGATTTCGCGTGAAAGTTGCTCGATATCGTCGGCACCGACTGCACTGGTGAGGATGGTCGAAAGATACTGCATCCCCAGTCGTGATGGCTGGAACTTGTCGGCATCGTACAGTGAGGGGTGTACATGCCGGGCATGAATGCGGCCCCACTGATCGCGCAGACGCTGGGCAGGGATCGAATCGAGGCGGAAACCATCTCTGGCAGACCATTGGAGCGTGGCAATGACGTTGTTTTTACCATGATGCAGCAGATCGACCGTTTTGCCACCCAGTTGTGTGGCATAGAAACGATCAAACAGAATCGGCCGACCGCCGCGCTGAGTATGACCCACCTTACGGGTGAAGATGGCCGAATCCCCCGATTCGTGCTTGCGGCGGCTATCGAAGAATTCATCACCAAATCGCTTGACCAGAATACGCTTCAGTTCTTCAGCTGCACCGCTGAAGACCACGTTGCCAGCAGGGTCGAAACTCTTATGAGCCGCACCCAGTTGATGGCCTGTCGAATCGACAATCCCTTCGCCGATCGAAATGACCACATGCTTCTGCAGATCGTAAAGCTCGGCAATACGTCGTTCGAGACGATCCATATCGAGCGGCACTTCAGGAATCAGAATGATATCGGGCTGGCCGTAAGCAGAGCCGAGCGGGATATAGCCGGAATCTCGTCCCATGACTTCGACAATCGCAATCCGGCGGTGGCTTTCTGCCGTGGTGCGGATGCGCTCCATCCCCTGGGCGACCACGAAGCAGGCTGTGGCATAACCGGGAGTGGCAAAGTTAATGATTTCTTCGAGTTGAATGGCTTCCCGCTGAGGTTTGGTCAGCAGTTCTTTGCGGTCGCCGGCTTCGTTCCATTCGTGAACTTCATCGAGATAGTTAAGCCCGAGATCGTTGTCGATGGTTTTTGGAGCCAGTACGCAGGGCAGCATCTCGGAAAGTGGCTGCATGCCGTTGATCGTGCCGTCACCGCCGACACAGATCAGACCTTCAATGCCGAGCTTTTTGAGTCGACTGCCAATCTGGCCCAGGAGTTCACTTTCGGCGGGATCGACATAGGTACGGGAAGCACCCAGCAGAGTGCCCCCTTTACAGGGATCAAGTTCGGGAATGGTGGTGAAAAGCGGGTTGAGCCGCACATGAGGTGTTCGCGGATCGACAAGGCCCGCATAGCCTCGAATGATGCCATAAACCTCGATCTTGAGGGCATTGGCTCGCTCTACAGCCCCGTAGATGGTGGCATTGAGTGCGGGAGTATCACCGCCGGCAGTCAGAATTGCGATCCGCTTCATTCTCAAACCTTTGTCACAAAACAGGAGGAATTCCTGCAGTTGTCTCAAACGTCAGTGCCACTTTGCTCGCTTTGACAGTTCCTCAAAGCTCCTTGCTCACATCAACAATCAGAAGCCATCAGATTCTGATTCATTGTGTTAAAAAGGAGGTAAACAACTCGGAAGGAAAAGCCTGCGATACGAAAGGACACTGCATTCACTGCGCCAATCAGTTCCAAATCACGACGAGCTCGAGGCTCTGGTTGCCGCTGTCATTCGGAGTGCTGAAATTCAGGGCGCATTTCAATCGTTGATTGCGCGGAGGGCAACTCTCGCGGGCAAATCTCACACGATTGTTGGGAAAAAAGATCAATGCATAAAAACATGCAAGCGCAATTGCATGTTCTCTGGGCAAATCTGCTCGTTTAAGTGTCTATCGCTGCACGCACCAAGTCGCAGTGGTGAACCGTAAACATGACGAAAAGCTGACCTGCGCGAGTACACCATTCATGGTCTGTACATGTCACAGATCTCCAGCATCAGGCGGCTTCTGGAGAAGTCGCTTCTTCCGATGATTCGGGAACTTTGCAGAGGTAGATGCCCAGTTCATACAGCACCAGCAAGGGGGCCATCATGAGAATCATGCTGGCCGGGTCACCAGAAGGAGTCAGCAGCATCGAAGCGATTGCGATCACGAGAATCGCCATCCGCCGCTGCTCACGGAACATCTTGGGCGTCACCACGTTGATCTTGGCCAAGAACATCATCACCAGTGGGAGCTGAAAGCTGATGCCAAACATCAGCGGAAAACTGACGGCGAACGAAATCCACTCCGAGATGCGAATCTGCGGGTTGATTCCCAGGCGGGCGTTGTAACCCAGCAGGAAGTCCAGCATCAGGGGGAAGACAGCAAAGTAACAGAAGGCCGCCCCCACCAGAAACAATCCAATACTGAAAGGCAGATAGATATACACATACCGCCGCTCGTGAGGATAAAGTCCGGCAGCGACAAAGAGCCACAACTGGTAAATCACCCACGGGCTGGCGAAGACCAGGCCCGAAACGAAGCCGACCTTCAGATAAGTCATAAAGGCTTCCTGAACATTCAGTGCAATTGGCCGTACGCTGTTCTCGGCTGCTTTTCGCAATGTTGAGAAGGTGTCGCTCATCACTTTGACTGTGATCGATTTCCCCTTGAGTTCTTCTTTCGGTGCCGGTAGCGACTCCGGGGCGACCTGATGCAGTTGCGACAGTAACTCATAAGCGGACAATTGGAGATCGATCGATTTGCTGGGGCTCGTTTTCTCGGTCTGGAGTTGTTCGAGTTCCTGTTTCAGTTCTTTCGTATCGGTGGATTCGGGAGTCTTGTTTTCATAGCCCCAAAGAGCCCAGAACGAATTCGAGAGATACGAGAAAAAATCACCCGATGACATCTGCGGCTCTGCCTGGACGAACTCCATCATGTTGTTTCGCACGAGGGCCGCATCAATCGGCTGGCGGATGAAAGCGACAATGTATTCGCCGGCATAGAGTGAAAAACAGACGGCGATCACCAGTCCGATCATCGCACGAAAAACGTGTATTCGCAGCACTTCGAGATGCTCGCCAAACGTCATGGTCGAGTCGTCGAAGAGATCCTTCGTTTTGATGGTGGGAGTGGACCGCGATTTGGAGACGGCTGGAGAAGGTGTGATCTGCGGGCTGGCCATGAAATCCTCAAGGGGATGGCGGTATCCGAAATTCCGTTGTTGCCGCAGTTCTAGTGATTCAAGACATCATCTGATTTGTCACATCATCTGGATGAACTCGAAAGACTGCCTGGCAAAGTCGGTTTCTGGCACCGTGGAGAAGACAAAAAGGCAAACCCACGGAGTCATCGAACCTTATGCTCAACGCCCCAACCACTTGCCTGGGGTGAAAGACAAAGGTGATGTCCCGAGGTCAGCCGACAGGCACCAACTGAGAAGCAGTCAATGCAAACGGCTGTAACATCAAGAATACCAGAACCTTCGCCTCACGCCAATTGGGAAGAGTTAACGGAACAACGCTTTGGAGAAGGGCGATGTGTTCACGTGATCACTTGGGGCGTTTTGTGCTGAACCTGAAATAATCCGCAAATCTCACAGCATTGGTGTTTTTGACCAATGTCTATGACTGGAGTTATTGGACCGTACGCATTCTTGAACTTACTTAAACCATGCGGCTTCAAACGTCTGTTCTGTGGTGCAGTCGAGGCTTCACAATTGTGAGTTTGTGGCAAATCGCTTAATGCAAATATGCTGAAAGAACTATTTTGGTGAATAATTCTTTCAGCATTCTTAGATAGGTACGTGTGTTTGTGTTTTTCAGTTGAAACTCGTTATCAAATCAAATTTGCTTGCTGGCGTTTATTTGATGCATGTGAATTGATTGGTGCCAAACCTTTCTTACAAGTGGGCAATTTAACGAGGTGCGAATGTGCTGGTTGTCGATACATCAAGATGGTTAAATTGGAGTCAACTTGATCTGAACGACAACGTCCTGAACCCCCATGTATGTGCCAGTATTAACCCCAGCGCTACCTGTGATTTGAATTAGTCCTTCGACTGTCACAGAATCCCCAACCTCCAATTCCACTTCTTTGGAAACAGAAATTGTCATAAGTCCATCCTCTACTGAATGCTCATCAGAATCTATGCCGTCTGTAGAGTTCCATACTCCATTAAGTTTCCACACTGCAAGAGAATTGCCGCCGGCTACTACACTGATTCCATCGCCATTTGATCCAAGCTCGTAAGAAGCAAAACCATAGGGTGCTGTGACCGCTGTACCAGCATCAGAGTAGGTTATTGATAATTCCATCAGATATGTGGCGGATTCGTCACGAGTTCCTGACTCGTCGTCAAGTTCCCATTCCAAATCCCATTCGGCAAAGCTGATGTAACTTCCGTATACGCTTCCAGTTTCTTCGACTTGATGCGTCTGCTGTCCTATAAAGATCATCGGTGATGAAATGGCTGTTTGACCATCCAGTCCCGAGGTGAGGGCCATAGACCATTGGGAAATCGCAGAATTATCGCCGCTGTTTATGGCGGCAATCAATGACTCGTTAAGATCGCCGTTGTAGGTGTCAAAAATACCTAGATCCATATCATAGAAAGTGTCTGGTCCGGCCGTCGCGCTTGCACTTGCTCCGGTTCCAAGCCTTACACCATCGCCTCCGGATCTCAAAAATCTAGGAGGCGCAGCGAAACTTTCGTTTCTTTTGTCAGTTGTGCTGAGAGTCGCCGCAAACATTAATGCGAACAGAAA
>JAIXUU010000361.1 GCA_027483405.1 Planctomyces sp.
GGACCATCGTCCCCACGTTTCGTGTTTTTTCGATGTCGTGAAAAATCTTCAGTTCCGCACGCGGCGGAAAGAGAGATGGCTCAACATCGGGATCCAGTTCGGCGGCAGCAGCACCGGGTGGCGGTTGAAAGTAGTGCGCCACAGCCGTTTTCACTTCTTTCCTCTGGCCTACCAACCACATGACGAGAAAGAACGCCATCATCGCGGTGACGAAGTCGGCATAGGCAACTTTCCATGCTCCTCCGCCACCACCAGCCATCGTTCAATCTCCTGAAAACTGACTCAAATGACTGGAATTACGCTGCTGCATCGGCTTCTTTGAGCATTTTTTCCAGTTCGACACGCTCGGGGCGGGCTTCACTGCAGACGACTCGACGGGCTTGTTCGATGATCTGCTTAGGAGCTGCTCCGCCAATCGCGGCTTCGATAATCGCTGCTGTGGTGCGATAGAAATCCATCTCGGATTTTCCGAGAAGATCCATGCGAGCCGCCAGTGGAGCCATAAAGCCATACGAGGCAAGAATCCCGAGGAAGGTACCGACGAGAGCAGCACCCACTTTGTGACCAATTTCTTCCACAGGGCCATCAATGGCACCCATGGTGATCACAATTCCAAGCACGGCAGCCACAATCCCGAAGCCGGGCATGGCATCGGCACTCTTGGCGAGAATTCCAACGGCCTGATGATGCTCTTCTTCCATCACCGCAATCTGCTTCTGGAGCAGGTCGTGGAGCTGTTCCTGGCTCATGCTCGCCTCCACGACGGAAGACAGACCATCACACAGAAAGGTCGTAAAATGATGATCTTTCTGGAGCCGGGGATACTTCGAAAAAATCTTGCTTTCGTGAGGATCGTTCAGATGAGGCTCTAGTGCGAGTAAGCCATCTTTCCGAGCCGTCTTGAGAAGGTCATAAGACAGCTTGAAAAGATCACCGTACGCTTTCTTGTTAAACGGGCTCCCCTTGAGCGCCCCGATGATGGCCTTGATCAGATCTTTGAGGATTTTGGGGCTGCCCATGACCAGCATGGCCCCGAGCGAAGCCCCACCAATGGTGAGTACTTCGGAGGGATGGATCAAAGCTTCCACATGGCCACCAGCCCATGTGTAGCCGCCCAGTACGCAGCCTGTTACGACAATGAATCCGATAATCACAAACATGCCGCGATATTCCGCTCGCTGGGGTCACCTTCGGGAACGATATGGCAAAGAAAACGACGGCTGTCGGATGGCTCAATGGGCGAACCCGTCGAGAGAACTCACCGCCTCTTTGATCGGAAGACCAGAAGCTGATCAGTGGCAGGAAATGCAGGAACTCACCCCGCAAATTCGAGTTGGCAGTGAAATGCCCAGTTGTACGAGAGATTCACTTCGTAACGCACACAGCGATACTGCGGATTATGCGGGGTGATTACTCCACCAGCGAATCACCGGGCCGGTAACGCTCAGGGTGCCACGACTTCGCGAGCTCGATCAGCCCTGCCAGAATCTGCGGGTCATTCGCGCAGGCCACGACCCGTGGTAAACGAATCATGTCGGCTTTTTGATCCAGCCACGTCTCACGAAAATGGACTGGTTCGCCGGTATCTGTCCAGCAGGCATTCCCACCGAAGTACCGCGCAATCTGCATCGAAACCGGGAAGTCGTAGACGTTCGGCGAATGAATTAACGAGCCTGCAAACTCTCCGGAAGCCATCAGCTCATAGATACTTCCTGGCATCTCATCAGGTGCGACTCCTTCGTAGCCGCACCTCGTAATCTCGCTGGCCGCGATCACATCCCGATGCTGAAAGCCAATCACGTAGATCTTCTTCGAAGTTGTGGGCCGATCGGCCTCTGCCACCACAAGACTCCGCACAACATCAGTCGCGGGGCGTGACCAGTCATCCGGGCCACTGACGACACGTTCCGGCGTCACCTCGACCCACCAGCCCTGCACACCTTTTTCCGGGATATACACCAGCGAATAGAGCATCTCGCTGTCTGTCCGCAGATGCAGCATCACGGCATACCCATTCCCCGTATGGTCTCGATACTGCTTGGTGCCATCAATGGGATCCAGTGCCAGCACAAACTCCGATTCCTGAGCGAAAGCATCCAGATCGCCTGTTGATTCTTCTGCCTCAATTCGACATTGCCGGAAGATCGGATCCACATCACGAAGAGCCGCCACCAGCAACTCCTGGATCGTTAAATCGGCCAGAGTAAGTGCATCAGTCAGCGCACTTCCCGTCGTTTTGGTGGCAACAGAAATGTTGTGACTTCGTAACCGTCGCGCAATCGCACCTGCCCAGCGCAAAATGGGTGGAAGGTGGACACTCAGCGCATTGATCAGAAACTCAGACTGCATGGAGCGTCGCCTTATTGAGCAATATCGATGGGAAAGTTGTCTTCAGTCAGTTCACCAATGACACACAAGAAACGATTCAGCCACCAGGTTCAGATCGCCCAGCCTGTGAAAGCTCCACGAGTTGCTCGACATACTCGATCAAGCGTGTTGCGACGGGAATTCCTGTTGCAGCTTGAAATCCCTTCCAGCCGGGAACTCCATTCACTTCCAGCAGCAGCCATTGACCATCCGGACGTCGTACCAGATCGACACCTGCGAACACAGTCCCTATAGTTTTCGCAGCAGCGACCGCCAGGCTGGCTGTTTCATCATCGAGTTCTGTACGCATCGATTGGCCTCCCAGCGAGAGATTCGTGCGGAAATCTTCTTGAGACGTGCGTTCAATCGCCCCTAGAGGAGCACCATTGAGCACCAGCACCCGCAGGTCGCGACCACCATGATCAATATACTCTTGCAGGTAAAGCACGGCTCCTGTTCGAACCAGAGTTTGTGCCACTCTCCAGAGCAATTCCGGCTCTTCGATACGAAAAATCCCTCGCCCTTCAGACCCAAACAGTGGCTTGAGCACCACATTTCGCCCGAGCTTCTCAAAGGCTCGCAATGCTTCCTGTGCTGTCTCGCAAACAAATGTGGCCGGCACCGGCAGCCCGGCATGAGCGAGGCGAGCCGTGGTGAGAAACTTATCAATCGCACATTCCAGCGACCTGGGCGAATTGATGATCGGCAGACCTTTCTGCTCGGCCAACGCCAGCAGATTCATCCGCGTGACCACCTGCTCCAGCGAACCGCCGGGCATAGACCTGACAATCAACGCATCCAATGCGTCCAGTTCAAAATGAGGTGTTGCCTCTTTAGATGGGGTCAGAAATGTCTGCCCTGTGATCTCAATAGGACGATCTGCTGATCGAGTTCCTGATCCGCAGCTTGCTGCCAGTTCAGAAAACTCCAGCGGAACGACCATATGGCCACGCTCTCTCGCGGCCAGTTCTATCTGCTCCAGCGACCAGTTCCCGGGCTGTGACAGCACACCCATCTTCAAGACGGCTGTCATTCCGTAACCAGACCAAACGACTTAAGCACCAGAGGCACATGAGGCTCTCCCGCCACATGCACTCGACCGGTATCGACGTTCTGCACAATCACCTGGGCAGGGCTGAACAACAGCTTGTCAATTTTGTAGAAGTCGCGTCCGGCAGCTTCGAAGATCTCCAGGAAAGTCTTTCCAAAGACCGACGAAGATTTCGATGGAACCTGGGGCAGAATCTCGGCAATCGATGCGTCATCTCCCGTCATCAGCAGAGTGACCGTCGAGCCATAAAGAATCGCGTCATTGGTTCGACCGATGCCCTGCAAATCATTCGCGGCAACAGGTGGCAAAGGTGCCGAACCAAAGCCACTGCGAATTCGATGCACGTCAAATCCCAACTCCAGCAGTTTGTGCATCGCCGTTTCGACCGAGCGAGCCGCCACCTGATAATTCCCCGCCACGGATGACGTCGGTGCAATCAACAGTGTGATATCAGCCGGCTCAACACCCGTTTTCGCTGAGATTTCCTCAAATATCGATTCGGGTGGGAGCATGGCTGTTTCCAGAATCCCGACCACGTGGTCGGCTTCTTCCTTGTACCACAGCTTATCGAACAATGGTTCGACACCAGCCGCAGCTCGCATGGGGCCGCTCCCCATCGCATGAAACTTGCCACTCGAAAGCTGCCACCCTGCATATTGACTGTAAAGGCAGGCAGCCACCGGGTAGTCGGTCTCCACCACCACATGCGGCCATTGCCACTTCCCCAAAAGCTGCGGCTGCAGATTGACTGTCGCCAGACCCGCCATGCAGACGGTCGAAAGGACCTGACCTGCCTCAAGTGAACCTTCCGCTTCAACTCCAAAATCGAGCAGCAAACCTGTTCCTGCCGATTCATGGGCAATAATCCGGAAATGATCCGGCGACTCAACGACTTCTTCAATAATCGAGAGAGACAGTTCGTTGAGTTCAAGATTCATGCGGCGTGGCTTTTTTCGAAGTCAATAATCGATCAAACAATCAATGGTGCTTACCCAGCAATTGAGTGAGTCAACACGAAGGTGGTCAAATTGTAAACGATTGAAAGACAACTCGCGAGAACCAGCCACCTGCCGATACTCGCGAGTCGTGTTCAGTTTCGTTTGTCAGCCACCTGGAGAACTCAGGGCATACCCACCGTTCAACCTAAACGACCTAAGTCTTTTCTAGTCTCGACTTTGCAACTTACTGAGCAGACGCAACATCTCCAGATACAGCCACACCAGAGTCACATTCAGCCCATGGGCAGCGAGCCACTCATAATTCTTAGGCAAGTTTTGAGAGGCTGCAGTCGCAATAAAATCGAAGTCCAGAATCAGATTCAAGGCCGCAATGATGACGCAAAAGGCTGTGAACCCAATCCCCAGGAGCGAAGCGTCATATACGAATGACATCGCCTGAATATTGAACAGGCTCAAAACGAACGCCAGCAGATAGACCAGACCAATTCCTCCGGTGGCGGCAATCACACCAGCGCGGAATGTGGCTGTGGCACGAATCAGGCCCACCTTGTAGGCCAGCAACATCGCAGCAGCCACACCCACGGTGGCTGCGATCGCCTGCACGCCAATTCCCGGGAAGCGGGCCTCAAAAATTGTGGTGATCCCCCCCAGAAACACACCTTCCAGCAGTGCATAAATGGGTGCTGCCACAGGTGCACTGCGCAGCCAGAAACAGACACACAAGCTGGCAATCAGCCCGCCAATTGCACTACCAATCAAAGATGGCATTAACAGTTGTGGATTGTTCTGCAGATAGCTGAAGGACAGTAATCCCAGGCTGGCTGTCAAACCAATCAGAACCATCGACTTGTTGACGGCTCCAGAAACAGTCATTACAGAGGAGGACGACAGGCCACCCTCATGAGCCCAGCGATCAAAAGCACTCTCGTTCAGAACTGGATTCCCGGTACGCATCGTGTACTGACCTTCGAAAAATTGAATTTGCTGTCGGAAACCGTAGCAGACTGGTGAAATCTACCAGATCTTAATACGTTCTCGGCCCTCGAATAGATGATCAATGACTCAGTTTTTTGAAATTCTTTGGCTGAATGATCCATCCCTAAACACTGATGACAAAACGGATCGCCAGCTCTTTCCAGGAATTCGCCATCAACCATAACCTCTAATACAGAAATCTGTTACAAGATATTGGCGTTCATGCCTGACGCCCCCGATATCGCTTCACTCCGGCATTTTTCGACAATCAAGAACCCCGACAAGAACTCTGAACCGATGGCCATTCTGTCAAAAACGGTCACTGTCGAAAAATATCTGGCAGGTGTCCGTGTCGACAGTTTTTTGGTCAAACACTTTCGCAGCTATACGAGCTGGCGGATTCTTCGCATGGTCGCCGCAGGTCTGGTCTCGATCGATGGACAAGTCGCTGCCACCACGCAACGTGTGCATCCCGGCCAACAGGTGACCATTCAACTCGCTGAGCCACCCGACCTGTACATTCCCCCCGAACCAACCCCGCTCGAAATCCTGTTTGAAGACGACTCTCTACTCGTCATCAACAAACCCGCAGGTCTCATTGCTCACCCGACTGGCGAAATCCCTGATGGCACACTGATTAACGCTGTCCAGCATTATCTCGACAAACAATCGACTCATCCCGGTCTCGAGCGTCCCGGCATCGTCCACAGGCTGGACCGCGATACCAGCGGTGCCATGGCCATTTGCAAAGAACATCTTTCCCACCGCTTACTTTCGATCCAGTTCCAGCTGGGCCGCATTTCCAAGAGTTATCTTGCACTCGTGGAAGGTGTCCTCACAGACGATCAACTGGTTATCGACCTCCCGATTGGCAGGGCACCAGGTTGCTCCAGCGCGCTCATGTCTTGCCGGGCCGACGCTCTCGAAGCACAGGCCTCGAAAACCTCTCTTCGAGTGGTGGAACGGTTCCCTCAACACACTCTTGTCGAGGCCAAACCCCGCACTGGCCGTATGCATCAGATTCGAATTCATCTGGCAACCATCGGGTTCCCCATTGTGGGTGACGAGTTCTACCTCAAAGGTGGGGAAATCCGGCCACTCGTCTGGCCAGAAAGTGAACGCGAGCAGGTCTCTCCTCTCATTAATCGACAAGCCTTACACGCCGCTTGCCTTTCCTTCGCCCACCCGCTCACCAACGAGTGGCAAGACTTTCAAGCTCCCTTGCCCGACGATCTGCGCCAAGCCATCGAACTCGCCCGACTTGGTCAAACCTGAAAAGTAATTCCGGGAAGAACTCCACTCTGTCGCATCGAGTTTCAGATAGAATCATTGAAAAACGGCCAACGGCCGACTGAGTTTCGACCACTCGGGAGCTGCTCTCACTGAGCATCAGCAACAAATGCGGCAAACGCCTGCAATTCCGTTTGCGCCAGCAAGAATATCTGCCAAGTCATCGCTCAACCTGCAAAGATCATCAGGATCTCACGCGAGTAAACTTCAAGTTCAGACTTTCAATTTCCAAAGTCCTCGGCTAGGAAAAGATCAGCCAAATCAAACATGAATTTTTGCGGAACTTCGAAAACTCTCTGACATTTACTCTCTGACATTGGAAGTTCAGTCATCAGTGAGTCTGATCGTCGTGCCGGAGACTTCGATGGCTAGCAGGTCAATTCCCTATTCGTGAATGCGCTTCGCTGTCAACAAATTGGCCCACGACGAAACAATTTCCACTCAATCGCCTCTGAAGATCGCACAACATTTTGCCCAGATAGCACCCATCCGAAAGACTCGTCATGATGCACGACGATCAACGAAAGCCATCAAAGCTAATGATTAATCTGTCACCAAAAACCACTCTAATGTTAGGCTTCTTGCTGATCCCTTTCTTCACATCGATATCGTTATCCGCGCAGTTCTCCTACCCACCTGAATTCAAAGAGGCTCGTGTCGAGACGTACCGGAAAACAGGTTCGACAGAACTGAAGCTCTGGATCTTCGGGGAGTCTGATCCCAGAACTCAAAAACCCGCCATTGTGTTTTTCTTCGGTGGAGGCTGGAACTCGGGATCACCCGCACAATTTGAAAACCAGGCACGGTATTTTGCGAAACGAGGCATGATTGCGATTGTTGCCGACTACCGCGTCAAGTCCCGACACAATGTGCAGGTTGTTGAATGCGTAAAGGATGCCAAGGCCGCCATCGCCTGGGTTCGGGAGAATGCTCAGCGACTGGGGATTGATCCCGACAAAATTGCTGCTTCAGGTGGTTCAGCCGGAGGCCACCTTGCTGCCTCAACCGGCACCATCAGCGGTTTTGGCAGTGATGAACGTCCCAACGCCATGCTTCTCTTTAATCCAGCCTGCACTCTCGCTCCCATCGCAGGCTGGCAACCTCAAAGGGCCGTTGCCGGACTTAACGCCCAACGATTGGGAGTCGAGGCAACAGCCATCTCTCCTGCTCATCATGTTGGTCCGCAGACTCCACCAACCTTGATTCTCCACGGCACGAAAGACACCACAGTTCCCTACGCTTCGGTTGTCGCCTTCGAAGCTGAGATGAAAAAAGCGGGCAGACCCTGCAAGTTAGTAGGCTACGAAGGTGCCGAACATGGCTTCTTCAATCGAGGTGAAAACTACGACAAGACTCTCGCTGAAGCTGACAAATTTCTGGTAGAGCTCGGCTGGATCAAAAAGTAATGTCCCTCTGTAATTCATTCGCTAAAAACGCGATTCATTGGCTACCCGTGTACGAATACTCCTTTTAGCCGACGAACGGCCTTCCAACTCTGTGAATCTCCCTCAGCTTCAATGCAATTTGTAATTCCCAACGTTTCAGGATTTGTCGTGACAGAGCTCTATGCATCGCCAGCTGCCTGGATCATCCCTTTTTGCGATGCCGCGACCGAAGTTTTTCTCTGCATGCTGCAAGCCACTTGTAAAATCCAATTAATCCGTCCGCCCGATTCAGCACCACCACTGGAATCCATCACGATTGCCATCGATCTCACAGGGACAGCACCGGGCCGAGTCATCTTGAGTGTTACAGAATCTGTCGCTGACCAGTTTGTCGAGCGGCTCACGGGCTTCGGTGCCGAAGGCGATTTGGGTTTGTTGCGGGATATCGTCGGTGAGGTAGCCAATATGGTGGCAGGTTCCGGCAAAGGGAACCTGCCACAGTTGGGCTTTCTCATTGGCACACCCCGACAGCTCACAGCCGAGGAGTTGGTCAATTTGTCGGCAAACTGGCCTTTGAGGCAGACAGCCACTTTGGAGACTTCATTCGGCTTATGCCTGCTGGATGTGAGCTGGAATTTCCAGTTTGCGACTCCTTCAGCAGATACACCTCTTCCAGAAGCTGTCTGATATTTCGAGGCTGCTGGAGTTCTTCCGGGAAACCCACCACGGAACCCATCGCCAGAATCTGCGGGTGCCAGGTTCGCCCCATGGCATCGCACCAGAGTTTCCCGCACTCATCCGATTCAATACCAACTTTGCCCAGATCAAGCTCCGCCGTCACACCCACTTCTGTCTGGCAGGAAACGACGGTCTGCACCAACACACGTTCCCCGCTGCAGATCTCCACTTCGCAATAATCACCGCGTGGCCTCAATCCACGAATCCCGGCGCGAAACTCTTGCCATTCAGTCGATTTCTGCCTTTCGGGCAAACGCCGCCCCAACAGCAGAACATCACTCCCCAGCCTGCTGTAGATCTTCGCCACCGCCTGCGCCCAGCGATTACTTCCCAGCACCACCATCGACTTTGGAGTCGACCTCGCCAAAAACAACTCTCCCAGTGAAAATGGCAGCGAACTTTTGCTATTCAACGATTCATGCGGTACTTGAGGCGAAACACCATGGCGGACAGGAGCCACCATAGATCCCGTCGCCACAATCAGCAAATGTGTCATCAGGAGTGGCCCGTCAACAACCGGCTGCTTCACAGATGGATTTGCAGCACTCATGGGCATCACTGCAATCGAGGCGCCATCGGCCCCCACGACCTTCGCCGCACCGGCGAAACAATCGACCCGGGACTCCCTCAAGAGCGTCTGCTGGCGTTCCTGCTCTCGTCGGCCAAAAGGAAGCAATCGACGAGCCAAAGTCTGTGAACTCGTTGCTGTGGCAAACTCATTTTGAGTGATCATTTCCAGGAATTCGGGTGACCACTGTGCCCCGACAGACTCGCTGGAGATTTCCCATGCCGACGCGGGTTCAATCAAAGCAGTTCGTAATCCCAGCCGTGCCGCCGTCGTGGCCACTTCGACCGCGAGAGCCGTTCCACCAGCAATGGTGCAATCGTACATGGCGGGATCCTTTCACGACACGCCTGGCGAACCGCAGTTCTCCAAACCAAAGCCCGGTCAATTTCCCTCAATTCGTCCGTCCACAAATAGCCCTCGTTTCCATCGGCATAACAAACAAATAAGGGCTATGAGAAGCCTGGGTAAAATATGGAACATTCTCTTATTCGGTTCATTTTGACGATAAAACGGATTCTCCCGACTCATATCGCCCTGGAAGCTCAATTCGAATCTCGCGCTAACTGACCCATCAAAACCGACCACTGTGATGTGTTTGTCGCACAGCCATACCTGGCCCTTCTCCAGGCCACGCACCCAAACCTCAAGACGTTTTTGTCGAAGCTCTTGAACCGTTGGGCCCGGCTTCCTAGACTTAACTTCACTTTCAGCAGGCAATCGCGGCGTTCATCACTTCAGACGAGAGATCGGAACGGATCATAATTCGATGACTGACATCGTTGAGATCCGCCGTTCTGATGATCCGCGAGATGTCATTCACCGGGTGTGCCAGTCTTTGGCACAAGGTGAATTGGTTGGTCTCCCCACCGAAACCACCTATACCGTTGCTGCCAGTGCACTTTCTGAAGTTGGTGTCCAGCGGCTGAAGGCTCTAGCCACTGAACTCGCAGTCAATCATCAACCACCCCAATTCGAACTCCTGCTTAAAGCGGCTGACGAAGCACTCGATTATCTGGTCGAGCAGTCGCGATACGGCCGCAAACTCATCCGACGTTGCTGGCCAGGCCCTGTGACGTTGCGATTCCCAAAATCTCACTGCGGGTGGTTCTTCGAACAGCTCCCTGAAACCAGCCGTCATCTCCTCACGGCCCCAGAAAACACGGTCTCTTTCCGTGTCCCGGCACACACACTCCCGGCCGATATTCTGAATTTGTTGCCTGGCCCCCTGATCGCACTTTCGGAAGCACAGCCCGGCCAGCCACCTCTCAGGCATGCCCGGGATGCCGACCAGAGGTTTGGCAACAACCTCGCACTCATTGTCGATGACGGCCCTTCCCGCTACGGCGAACCGGGTACCGTCGTTCAGATCGGTAACAGCGATTGGAACATCGCATTCCCTGGGGTTGTCTCCGACCGCACGATGGGTCGACTTGCCAGCGAAGTCATCCTATTCGCCTGCACGGGCAACACCTGCCGCAGCCCCATGGCCGAAGTCCTTTTCCGCAAACTCCTTGCGGAAAAGCTGAGCTGCCCCGAAGAAGAACTTGTCGATCACGGTTACGTCATCCTCTCCGCAGGTTTAGCGGCAGCCATCGGTGCACCTGCCAACCCCGAAGCCATTGCACTGCTTGCCGATGAAGGTCTTGACCTTCGTAATCATGAAAGTCAGCCTCTGACCGAGCGATTGCTGCAGCAGGTCGATATGATCTATACCATGACACGTGGACATCGCGACGCCATTCTTGCCGAAAGGCCGGATCTGGCTTCACGCGTGCGAACTTTGTCTCCCGCCGGGAAGGACATTGCCGACCCGATTGGTGGGGGACGTGATGTCTATCGTTCCTGCAAGCAAGTCATTGAAACGCATTTGCAACAGATTATTCAGGACCTCTTGTCGTTAAGATCCCACCCGTCATGATGAAGATAGCCGTTGCCAGCGATCATCGCGGCGTGCAAATCAAATCCAAAATCCTCGCACTGGTTTCCGATCTCGGACATCAGGCTCTCGATTTTGGACCGCAGGATCATGAGAGCGTCGATTACCCCGACTACGGTGCCCGCGTGGCAAAAGCCGTCTCTCGTGCAGAGGTCGATCGTGGCATCCTCATCTGTGGCACAGGCATGGGCATGTGCATCGTCGCCAACAAATTCCGCGGTGTTCGAGCCGCTACTTGCCACGATGACGTCACTGCCGAACTCAGTCGCCGACACAATAACGCTAACGTCATGTGTCTCTCGGGCGATCTTCTCGGCGAGCCATTTGCCATGAGAATGGTCGAAATCTGGCTCACTACTGAATTCGAAGGTGCCAGGCATGCCCGGCGTGTCGACAAAATCTCTCATTATGAGTCCGAAGAATTTTCATCGAACTCCTGACTCGCACCTTCGCAAAAAGTCATGAGAACTGACGATAATCACTTTCTTCCGGGAAGTCGCTTTGACTCGCCCGATCGTCGCGATATCTTGTTCACATGTCTTGTCGATCTGCAAATGAATCACCGATGGTCGCATTGAGTAACCGGCAGATGTCTTGATCTCTTTATCACAACATCGAGAACAACGCCGACATCTCAGCTTTACCCAATGAAGAGCGACCATGGCATCCATGAAGCTGTGTCTGACCAGGACATCGATAACTCTGGTCACGCTCAAACAGAACTTGATGTGACCACGGTTTCAACAGCAGAAATCGACACGATTGACCACACGAGCAGTATTTCTCGTGGGCAATTCCAAAACCTGACGACTAAGATCAATTGATTTCTTCGACAAAAACTTTCCGGAAGGATGCGACGTTCATGGATTTGGCGGCACTTAAGTATGCAAAGACTCATGAATGGGTCGCGATTGAAGGTGATGTTGCAACTGTCGGAATTACCGATTTCGCCGTTCAGCTCTTGAGCGACCTGGTTTACATCGATCTGCCCAAGCCCGGCAAAGCTCTCAAAGTCGGTGAGTCCTGTGGCGAGGTCGAGAGCGTCAAAGCCGTCAGCGATGTCTATGCCCCACTCGCCGGCGTCGTCACAGAAACCAACCCCAATCTCGGCGATAATACCGAGCCACTCTCCAGTGATCCCTTCGGCAACGGCTGGCTGATCAAGATGAAAGTCTCAGATCTGTCAGGTCTGGATCAATTACTTGATCGCGCTTCCTACGAAAAACACTGCGAGTCCGAAGCTCACTAAGTCGGCAATTCTAAGGATGTTCCCGGTCGATCCGTCCACTTCAAAGATTCAGTCAAATTTCGGTAATTGATTGATTATTCTCACCAGCGTCTACAATTCGTTACGCCCGTGATTAAACCAGTGATTGATGTAACGTTTGCAAGCATATTTTCACAAGCCTGCTGCCTTACTCTGATGAGGGGCAGCCATCTTTACCAGGGTAGGATTCCCACACGTGAGCTATCTGTTCGCTACGGCTTCCGAAGAGCA
>JAIXUU010000211.1 GCA_027483405.1 Planctomyces sp.
CTTGTGTTGAATATGGACCTCCGTGGGCCCAGGTCAGCAGTGTGCCGTTCCGCCTGTTCAAAGGCGTCGTAGCCGAAGGGGGCATCCGCGCACCGTTCATTGTCAGTGGCCCAGGGGTCGAACATGCAGGAGCCATCAATCACTCCGTCCTGCATGTCATGGACATCCTGCCGACTTTCTTGGAGTCAGCAGGCATCGAGCATCCGTCAAAAGTTCCGGGTAGCTCGGTCGCGCCGCCGCAGGGGAAATCGATGTGGCCATTGCTCACTGGTCAGGAACAGGCAATACGCACAGAGCAGGATTGGCTCGGCTGGGAGTTGTTCGGCAACCGCGCGATCCGGCAAGGCGACTGGAAGCTCCTATACTTGTTGAAAGGGGCCGGCGGCACAGGCGATTGGGAGTTGTTCAACCTTAAGGACGACCCCGCCGAGATGCACGACCTCTCCGCAAAATTCCCAGAAAAACGCCAGACCCTGCTGAAATTGTGGGACGAATACGTCAAGCGAAACGGCGTGATTGTTTCCGAAGCCGGCCCATTTGCCCAGTAAGAACCGTAATTCCGAGTGGAGCCAACCCTCATGAAGATGCATCAGGTCAGCGATCACTGTTTTGCAGTGATTAACGAGAAAAACCGGGTTTGCGATGCCAATTCCGGGCTCATCAACTGCGGCGGCGGCGTGGTCATTGACACGCAGTCAGATTTGCCGCACGCACAGCGTATGATCGACATGTTCAGCAAGGTCTGGCCCGCCATGCCGCAGCGTGTCATCAACACGCACGAGGATGCGGACCATGTCTGGGGCAACCAGCTCTTCACCGGAGCAGAGATTATCGCTCACCGCTCAGTGCCCGAGCGAATGAAGCAAGTCGCCGAACCCAAAGAGAGCCAGAAACTCCTTCACGGTGTTGGCAGATTTTTGACGCGACTCGTGCTGAAAACTCTGCACCCCGGTTTAGAGGCTGCTGGAGAGCAATTGTTAGAAGACTATAACTTCGACGGAATTGAACTCGTTCCGCCGACGACACTGTTCGACACCCGCTATGAACTCAACCTCGATGGCCAAGAAGTTCACCTGATTTACGTCGGGCCCTGCCATCAGGTCGGCGACACCATCATCCATCTGCCACAGGAACGTGTGGTATTCGCCGGCGATGTGCTGTTCCGCCAATGCACACCCATGGGCTGGACGGGATCTTACGAGAAGTGGTTTCAGTGCCTCGACCTGCTGATTCAACTCGATCCCGAGGTCATCGTCCCCGGACACGGCCCGCTCTGCGGGATCGAGGGAGCGATGGAAATGAAGGCGTACCTGCAATACGTGCGCGACGAATCGCGAAAGTGCTTTGATGCCCGGATCACTTCGCTGGATGCCGCCACGAAAATCGAATTTGGACCGTATGCCGAATGGCGCGCTCCAGCCCGGCTCTACATGAATGTCGAACGGGCCTATCGAGAATTCCGCAACGAACCCCCCGATGCCCCCTGGGATGCGGCCGGTACCTTCGACGCCATCTACCAGGTAGCGAAGGCCAAAAGGATTGAAGCCGAGTTCTAATTCAGACAAGCCAGCGCAAAGGATCTCTTCATGAAAATCATCCGCTTTACCACCGCCAATTCGCCGAATCCTCAATTCGGTGTCATCGTCCGAGACCAAGCCGTCTCATTCACTGCCCTGCAAAACAAGGCAGGCAATCCCTCGCCACATTTGGACAACAGTCACGCTTACTTGGCCAATCTTCCTGATAGCGAGCGTGCGGCCAAAGATTTGCTGGCGTGGGGTGAACAACATTTCGACCAATTTGGACAAGGCGAAAAGTTCCCTCTGGATGCCGTCCGACTGCTGGAGCCGATCGAAGTGGTCGCATTATTCGACTTCGGCCTGACGCCCCGACACCTGAAAAACTCGGGCGAAACAATCGGGAAGTACGAGAAGGACAATCCCCAGACGGCACCGCTGTTGCAGGCGTTTGCGAAGGCTGTTATGGCTCCGAAGGCCAAGCCCCCTGCTGGTCAGCCTGAGGCGTTGTCGTACTACAAAAGCAATATGAACACCATCGTTGGCGATGACGAGACGATTCCATGGCCCGCGTATACATCACGGCTCGACGTTGAGCCGGAACTGTCCGTTGTGTATGGAAACGAAAAGCAGCCCGTGGCGGGTTTCTGCATCTTCAACGATGTTTCAGCTCGTGACGTGCAGGCCATGGAGTTCGTCGGGGGGTTCTGCCTGACCAAGGACATGGCTAAGGGCAACCAGCTGGGCCCATACCTCGTCACGCTCGATGAAGTCGGCGATCCATATAACCTCAAGGTGACCGTGGTGGTGAATGACCAGGTGAAATATCAGGGTTCGACATCCGAGATCAGCCACAAAGCCCAAGACGTGTTCGCGTGGCTCGAGTTCATCGCTCCTCTCAAGCCCGGCACTGTGGCAGGCTTTGGCACCATCCCCGATTGTACCGGTTGCGATCATGACGATTTCATTGATCCCGGTGCAGAAATCGAGATCACGTTTGAGCGGCTGGGATCGCTCCATTGCCGTTTTGCTGAACCGCAGGGCAAGCTGCTGCCGAGCCGCTGGCCGGTACGGGAATCCTTGCAGAATTATCAATAATCCATGGCTTTGAATGTCAAATCGTTCTTGCGGAGAACCTGAGTATGCCAGCAGAAGAAACGCGTTATGACCTCGGGCTGGCCACGATGCGGAAGATGTTCGGCCCGGGAATCGACTCGGCCTTGAAGAGCCTTGAGGGAGCAAGTCCCGACTTGGCTCGTTGCCTGGTTGAGTTTCCATTCGCCGATGTCTATACGCGGCCCGGCCTGGATTTGAAAACGCGGGAAATGCTGACTGTGGCGGCCTTGACTGTGCTTGGTTATCCGCAAGTCGAGTTAAAAGATCATATCCGAGGCGCTCTGAACGTCGGCTGCACACGCGACGAGATCCTTGAGATCATTCTGCAGATGGCTGTGTACGCCGGGTTCCCCGCAGCACTCGAAGCGGTAAAGACAGCAGCGTCCGTATTCGGCGAGAGGAACGTGACGCAGCGATAATATGAACCCTGGGCAGCAGAGTGACCCGGGTCGCTTCTAGTGGACCGCTTGAAGATTCAGAGTCGCAAGCGATTGAGCGATCACAATTAACGACTTCGTCCACCCACCAAACGAGCCGGAGAAAAGTTCAATAAACGTCCTGTCACCCCGACTCTCTTGTAACACCAACCCTGCCAGTGGTTGTAAGGGCGACTATTGGTGGGATTTGAGCTTTTATGGCCATTGTTGTGATTTCCGGCGCAATTGTCACAGTCTATCGCCTTGTGTGTCCAAGGAGTGGATCACATGCTCAATTGACTCCTGGATCCTGAGCGAGGAATTTCGCGATGCACAATCCCTTCACCGAAGTCCCCGATGAATCGACCGATGCCGACCTCATCGAAGAGGCCCGGCAAGGGAGTCGTGAGGCGTTGGAGAAATTGGTGCTCAGGCATCAGGCGTGGATCTATAACATCGCTATCCGCATGGTCTTTCACCCTCAGGATGCCGAGGAAGTCACCCAGGAAGTGCTGATCAAGGTCATTACTCGCCTCAGCACTTTTCAGGGGCAAAGCCAGTTTCGCACCTGGCTCTACCGCATCACAGCCAACCATGTTTTGAATATGAGACGTCGCGGTGCCGAGCGGGAAGTTCAAACGTTCTCCAGCTACGCCAGCGCGATCAACGATACGCCGGATCTCGATCTGCCCGACCCGAAGTCGGTTCCCGTCGAAGTGCCGCTCCTCGTTGAAGAGGCGAAAATCTCCTGCACGATGGGGATGTTGCTCTGCCTCGACCGCCAGCAGCGGCTGATCTTCACGCTCGGAGAAATCCTGGGAGTCACCGATCAGGTCGGCAGTGACATCCTCGAAATCTCCGCCGACAACTTTCGCCAGAGCCTCTCACGCGCCCGCCGTGATCTTCACCAGTTCATGCACGGCCAGTGTGGTCTGGTCAATCCGGATAACCCCTGCCGCTGTGCCAAAAAGACGAGAGGTTTCATCGAAGCGGGGCATGTCGATCCCAACCATCTGCAATTTGTCCCCCTGCACGTGCGGCGTATCTCGGCAGCAGCCGAAGGTCTCGTGCGCGCTATTGAGAAGACCGTGGATGAACATGACCAGACGATCTTCCGCGAGCATCCTTTTCTGGAACCCAGGCACCAGCTCGACTGGCTCCGGCGACTGCTCGACAAGGGGGATTTCGGGACTGCCCTCGATCTCAATTAAATAATTCTGGAATCGCCTGTCACAGTCCCCTTCCTCTCGTGTCTATGGGAGTAAGGAGGACAATTCATGTCGAAACTGCAAAACAAAGTGGCTCTCGTCACGGGAGCATCTAAAGGGATCGGAGCGGGAATCGCCAGGGAACTCGCCGCCGCCGGTGCGGCTGTGGTGGTGAACTACGCGAGCGACCGAGCCGGTGCAGAATCTGTTGTGGCTGAGATTACCGCAGCAGGTGGCCAAGCCATGGCGCTGCAGGGGGATGTTGCGAAAGCCGCCGATGTCGCCGCCCTGTTCGAGCGCACGCAGGCCGCCTTCGGCTCTCTCGACATTCTGGTCAACAATGCCGGTGTTTATCAGATGATGCCAGTCGTGGAACTGACAGAGGCCGAGTTCCACCGCGAGATCAACATCAACCTGCTCGGGCCACTGTTGGTGATCCGCGAATCGCTCCTGCACTTCGGGCCGAAAGGCGGCAGCATCATCAATATCGGCTCAGGTGCTTCGAAATCGCATCCGCCCGGCTACGCCATCTATGCTGCGAGCAAAGCGGGTCTGGATGCGGTGACAGGTGTGCTCGCTAAAGAACTCGCCCCGCGAAAGATTCGCGTCAACTCGGTCAATCCCGGCGCGACGCTCAGTGAAGGGACGAAGGAGGCAGGATTGTATGGCGTCGAGAGCGAACTCGAAAAGCACCTCATCGCCATGACGCCTCTGGGCCGCATAGGGACACCACAGGACATCGCCAGAGTGGTGGCGTTTCTGGCCTCGGATGATTCCGGTTGGTTGACGGGCGAAGTCATCCTCGCCTCAGGTGGATTGCGCTAGGCCTCATCTTTCCAAACGTCTGCAGGAGAACCTCATGCCCGCTTATATTGTCTTCATGCGTGAAAAAACGCTCGATCAGTCCGAGTTGGAAATCTATTGGGAAAAGGTGAAAGGGACGCTGGATGGCCGCCCGTTAAAAGTGCTGGCTGCCTACGGGAAGCATCTGACATTGGAGGGTCCGGCTGTGGAAGGGGTCGTCATCGCCGAGTTCCCGACGTTTGCTGAAGCCCGCGACTGGTACGAAAGCCCCGCCAACCAGCAAGCCGCCCAGCACCGACACCAAGGCGCCATCTACCGCGGCTTAATCGTCGAAGGACTGTGAGAGCGATAAGGCTGAAAGTGTTGAGGCCGCAGGGCAGACTGTAGGGCAGGCCCCCGCCTGCCTTGCCCTTTCTGCCGTCTAGCTTTGTGTCCTGGTACGGCCTAGCATGCAAATCCACACTGGCAATCTATCGCAACTCGCTGATTGAAACGGGACATTAGAATTAACGAGACCTTATGACACTGCGGAAGTGTGGTGTTTTCGCTGCACTTCCGCGGTCGAGTATCCGTTTGTCGGCGAAGATTTTTCTCACTATCACCTTGGAGGCTACTATGAGATCCGGCTTGTTGATGGTTCTGGTCGTCGGTCTGTTGAGCGGCACCGGTGCCGCAGAGCAAGCAACCGGGGGCGATGCTGAGAAGCTCCAAGGAACCTGGAAAGTGGTTTCGTCCGAGGACAGCGGGCAAAAAGCCCCCGACGAAGCCATCAAGAATCTCAAAATGGTCATCACCAAGGAAAAGATCACCTACAAGTTTGACGACAAGACAATGGAATGGTCCTACAAGCTGGACCCGACCAAGGAGCCCAGGTGGATCGACATCAAGATGGGGCGCGACCGCACCACACTCGGGATTTATGTTCTGGACGAGGACAACCTGAAGATCTGTTTCCCCGAACAAAGCATGGAGCGATCGACGGCGTTTGAGTCCAAACCCAATTCGGTGAACGACGTTCTGATCATCCTGAAGCGTGAAAAACCGTGAGCGGATAGGGCGGATGACTCCGAACCAGTCGCCATAGCAGACCGGCGGGGCATTATGGTTTTCCAGAGTTCATGGCTCACCAGCCCCGCCAGCAGCTGAACTTGATCGTTAAGTCCTGTAGGGTGCGGTTAAGGCTTTGCGCAACCCGCCAGATCTTCCTGCTGTTCATCCCCGAACGTTCAAAAGCACCCGAGCGTTCACCAATACCCCGGGCGCTATAATCCTTGTCAGTGAAGCATGGTGGCCCAGTACGGTGTAGCATGGCATTCCGACTGGCAAGTCGTATTTCCTTGTGATACTTCAGAATTGACTGGTCCGAAACACACTGTCAAACTGCGATGATTTTTAACCGCACTTCGGCAGTCGAATACTTGTTCTGTCATAAAGAAACTATGGCAATTGATCACGCTCACTGCAGTTCTGAGTCTCGCGATTTCTGCGATAATCTACTCGCTGCATTTCGTATTATTGAGCCAAAGGCGTTTCGCCACGAAACCTCGAATTGTGGATTTGCAATCGAGGGCGAAAATCGATTTGCATACCTCTACCATAAAACA
>JAIXUU010000193.1 GCA_027483405.1 Planctomyces sp.
GCCAGAAACCGCTGGACCTCGGCGCGACCTGTGACGAATTCGTCCCGATTACGCCAGACGGAATCCTCCGTGTAGGCGAAGGAGACACGCACTGGATCACGGGAATTCCAGCTATCTTCGGCCAGACGAACTTTGCGGAGTGCCGTCTCTCGCGTGAATGGCGGCACAAGGATCAGTGTCGCATGCTGTTGGATCGTCGTGGACATGATGATCTGCCTCTTTCGTGAGCCGGGCACTCATTGAGGATAACGCTCGTAAAGCCTCGCGACTGTTGGTCATCGCGAGGCTTCGACTGTTGTTAGAGAGCCGGAGCGTGGGGGAAATCGACTTCCGTCGCTGCGACGATGTTGAAGTAGTTGGTCAAGATGTCGTGGGCGACACCAGCGACCACTTCCGCAATCACGCCATCACCAAAACCTGCATCTCGGACGGCTTGCACGTCGGCTTCGTTCACATGACCGCGCGTCTCAACGACTCTGCGAGCAAAACGCAGCAGAGCATCGGTTCCCGGATCAATCGCCTCTCCATGACGACTGTCACGCAGTTGGTCGACAGTCAGGCCGACCATCTTGCCGATGGCCGAATGAGCAGCCAGGCAATAATCACAACTATTGGCTTGAGCGACTGCTAAAGAAATCTGTTCTCGAACTTTGGCACTCAGTTGCCCACGCGCCAGGGCACCACTGAATTGCAGATAGCCTTCCAGGACAGCCGGAGCCTGCGCCATCGTTCGCATCATGTTGGGGACCATCCCCAACTTGCGGCCAACTCCATCGAGCAGTTCTTTGACGTGGCCAGTGGCATGCTGTGGATTGAGAGGAGTGATTCGTGGCATGATGATTTCTTTCAAATTCTGGATTCAAATTCTTGTCACCGAACAATTCGATAACTGACACTCCTTAGCACACATCCCATGCCACTCAACAGAAAAGACGCAAAACATTTAAAAACATGAGTTTACGACATTTTCATTGACACCTGGAAAATAACGAGATATCGTATTTTTACGAATACACGTAAACACATCACGAAATTTCGTAAGTCGATCCATGAGTGAAGTCCGCGGCGAGCCTTTGGTCTCAGACCCCAAACACCTGCTCCTTGATCTTGCGCGAGAACACTCCGTCGAGGGCTTGCTCAACCTGATTGTCAGCCGACTGGCAGAGCAGAAACGCATCGCTCTGGCCCGCATCTGGTTATCGCAACCGACAATCGAATGCCGTGGCTGCTCGACACAGGAGGTGTGTCAGCACCAGACAGAGTGTCTGAAACTGGTTGCCAGTCGTGGTTCCTCGCTGACAACGCCTTCGATCACCTGGACTGCGGTGGATGGGGCTTTCCAATATATGCCCTACAGCGTGCGCAAAGTGGGACGGATCGCTGCCACGGGACTGGCCATCGAAGAGCCAGAGATCCAGGAACCTCTACCAGAATGGATTGCACGTCCGGATTGGGTACGAGCCGAAGGGATTCGAGGCTTCGCTGGTCAACCACTGATCCACCGGGGAAAAGTTCTCGGGGTACTCGGAGTCTTCGCCAGGCAGATTATTGGTGCCGAATGCATGGGTTGGCTCCGCATGATTGCCGACCACGCGGCGGCAGCCATCGTTACCGCTCGAGCCTTCGCCGAGATCGACAGCCTCCGCAAGCGTCTGGAATTGGAGAACGAGTACCTACGGGAAGAAGTGACGGGGAGCGGTGCGTTCGGCGAACTGATCGGTCAAAGCCCGGCTTTAGGGACAGTCTCTCAACAGATCGACCTGGTAGCACCGACCGATTCGTCAGTATTGATTCTTGGGGAAAGCGGCACTGGCAAAGAGTTGGTCGCCCGCGAGATCCATCGCCGCAGCAAACGATCGCATCAACCGCTGATCAAAGTCAATTGTGCTGCTGTCCCGCATGAACTTTATGAAAGCGAGTTTTTCGGACATGCCAAAGGGGCATTCACCGGAGCCCTGCGCGATCGAGTCGGGCGTTTTGAACTGGCGGATGGGGGGACACTCTTTCTTGATGAAGTGGGCGAGATTCCGCTGGAACTCCAATCAAAATTACTGCGTGTCTTGCAAGAGGGGGAACTCGAACGAGTTGGCGAGGAGCGGACTCGGAAGGTCAACGTGCGGATCATAGCGGCCACGAATCGCGATTTACGCATGGAGGCGGAGGCGGGGCGGTTTCGGCAAGATCTCTATTACCGTTTGAGTGTGTTCCCTGTCGAAGTCCCGCCATTACGTCGACGCAAAGAGGATGTTCCCCTCCTGGCCAGTCACTTCCTGAGGATTGCAGCACGCAAGGTGGGACGTCCCCAACCTTTATTGACTCTCGCTATCGCCCAGAAACTTCAGCAATACGACTGGCCGGGGAATGTGCGGGAGTTGCAGCATGTCATCGAACGAGCGGTCATTACTTCGACCAACGAGAGACTCTTGATTGAACTCCCTCAAACAACGGGCAGCAAACCCACCAGATCTGTGAAGTCGCCCAGCAATTCCACAGCGACATCTCAGGAGATTCCCATTCGCACCGACCTGGAGATACGGCAGATGGAAGCAGAAAACATTCTGGCAGCACTGCAGGCCACTCATGGCAAAATCTCAGGGCCAGGGGGAGCAGCAGCACTCTTAGGCCTCAAGCCAACCACCTTGGCATCACGGATCAAGGCTCTGGGAATCAAGCCTGCCCCTCGCTATTCGAGAGGAGAGGATTGACTCTGGATGACGCAACAAGATGACGCGAAGTCTGAGTACCCCATCGTGAGAATAGAGTCTTCAGGTCACTCTGAAGCTGAAGACACAACTGCTGGTCGAGGACCAGTATCAGCAAGTGGTCGAGGCTGAGATCTGTCGGGCCACCAGCCGAGTTCTCGATAGACGGGTGAATTGATCTGGAATCCTTGTTGGGGTTGTGAGCGATCAACCAATAAGGGATCGGCCAATAGAGAATCCTTATCGTACCCCAGTTCTTGCCATGCCGCCCATTTCCACATTCCCCACCTCCATGGCTGGGGGGCATTCGAGAAGTAGAGATTCCTATTGAGCTTCACGTTGCGGTTCTTCCAATTGGAATGCAGGAAGTGGCCAGTCGAATTAACGACGACATTCTGTTCGAATGTAAATGAGTTGTGCTCTTCTTCCTTTGTCCTGCGGACGCCCCCTTCACCGCAATCGACAATCAGATTCCTGCGAATGATGTTGTCTTTACCATAATGCTGATGAAAACCAGCCTTCATACAGCGGGCGACGACGTTTTCCTCAAGGAGAATTCCAGTCGAACCTTCGTCTGTATAGAGCCCCCACGCACCATATTCGTGACACTTCAGGTCATGAATCAGATTCTTGCGAACAATCGTTCCCGGCTGTGGTCCCAGCAGATAAACACCACCCATATCGCTGAGAAGATCGCTTCCCAGATGGTGGATATGATTATGTTCGACGATGTTGTGATGGCAGGGAGACTCTTTATAGCCCCACGTCCAGCCAACCGAGATCC
>JAIXUU010000179.1 GCA_027483405.1 Planctomyces sp.
GCGGCTCGTACTTTGCCCCTTCAGAAATCCATTTCTTGAGCAGATCCACTTCGCGGGGACTGAGTTTTCGCCCCACGGAAGGTGGTGGCATTACCAGATCTGCGTCTGTCGAAAGGATGCGCTCGATCATCCCACTGGCTTCCGGGTGGCCCGCCTTGATGGCCTGAGCACCACCACCCAGATCCGCAGTGGCTCCTTCGAATGTATCTAACCTCAAACCATCGGTGCCTCCTTTGCGGTCGGCTTCATCCGGGCCGTGGCAATGGAAGCAGGCATTCGAAAGGATCGGCTTGATATCGCGCACAAAGCTGACGGATTCGGCCTGGGCGGATTGCACGAATGATAGAAAAGCGAATCCGCAGCCGATGAATGATCCCAACCAGTGACTGGTGTTGTAACGAGCCATAGAAATTCTCAAAAAATGATTCGTCGTGGGTGCGAGTTCAAGAGGAACACCGTCGTCCGGTTGCAAGCTCACATGGGGCCTGTACCGATCATTACGTTCTTCGCAAGAGAATCGTCAGATCATCTTGCGGCGGTGGGAGATTCGCTGATCGCTCGGCGGAAAGCAGTCGGTTCACCGGCTCGCATTACCACCACCTCTCAATTTGGCAGAAATCTCGCCAGAAGCTGCCGGAGAGGACAATCAGGTCACTTAAGGATATCACAAAGTTTCAGGGATTGAAAACAGGAAAAAGATCAAGCTGCCTGATCAATTCCCAAGAAGCACCTATGGGCAGGAAGGTGTGCTACAGAACTTTCCAGAGAATTTCTCCCTTTTGATGGGCCCGCCTCTGCCTTCAATCTCAAGCCATGCACCCAAACATCCGTTCATGTCACATCCTATCAACCTCTTGAGAAGAGGGGCGTGCTTTCCAAGTGCGAAACCTCGATTGTAAAACTCAAGTCACGAACGAATTTCTACGGAGAAATCCCTAACTGTCATGTTAGACTATCAATATGCTTTCTGTGGGCCAGTCGAATCTCCGTTATATGCTTCCAACGTAACACCCTTCTGCCAGTGCTGATTGAGGCTCCCCTCATGGCGACAATTGTCGATCGTTCGGATCCTTTGTCCTCCGCCGAGTTTGTGACTGTTGACCCTGCTATGGCAGCACTGGTCGACAGGCGTCATCGCAAAATTGCCGACTGGCTCAAATCTCATCAGTTCGATGCCGCCTTGCTGACTGATCCTGCCAATCAGTCGTGGCTTTCTGCGGGTGCCGATTTTTCGGGCGTCGAGATGTCCGGCCCATCGACAGCGATGTTCGTCACTCCTGAATCGCGCGTGATTGTCTGCCATAACGTGGCCTCTTCTCGAGTGTTCGAAACCTGTATTGGTGGCATGGGATTCCAGATCAAAGAGCGTCCGTGGTACGAACCTCTTGAAGTCTTATTGGCCGATTTATGCCGTAGCCGGAAGGTGGTGCTGGATCGTTTTGGTCCACTGGGAGAAGCCCGTACTGAGGCCTTTCGTAATTTTCGCTGGCCACTCGATGACCACGATGTGGAACAGCTCAAAATGGGCTCGAAAATCATTACTCATGCGGTAGAAGCCACTTGCCGCGGCTGGTATCCGGGAAAACGGGAATGCGAACTGGCTGGCGAAGTATCTCATCGCCTGCTCAAGCACGAAGTCACTCCTGTCCGTGTGCAGATACTCGCTGATGGCCGTGCCAGACGTTTCCGCGACTGGGCGTGGTCTGAAGATGAAACCACCAGTACAGTCACGATCGTTGCAATTGGTCGCTACAAAGGGATGCATTGCGGAGTCAGCCGGACGGTTCTCGATGGGCCGCTGGAAGGAAGTTTTGCCGAAGCCTGGGAAAAGCTGGCACTGGTTCTCGGGACGGCCATGTTTTTCTCACTGGGCAGCACGCCATTGAGCCAGATCTGGGGCAAAGTCGCTCGCATTTACGAAAAATTTGGCTGTGCGGATGAATGGGAAATGGCTCCTCAGGGAGAGCTGCTCGACTACGGCCGCATTTCGGCACTGATTACGCCACAATCCAAAGTTACCGTCCCTGCGCGCGGAGCTATTTTCTGGCGACCATCGATTGCGATGGCGATGGCGGGAGAAACCGTTCTGGCGACGGAAGAGGGAGCCCGCGTCCTGACTCACAGTGGCGACTGGCCCACCTGGGATGTCGAAATCAAAGGGAGCCACGTCCCGGTCACAGCGATTCTCAGCCGCAGCGAATAATGCAAAACTTCTGGTAAATGGCATGCCAACTGGCTCTTGAACAGTTTGCGTATAAGGTTCGCTCGTAACGACTTCCCTCCCCGACTTCTCCAACCTTTGTGCACTTCGCGACCTTCGAGGTGATCCTGCCTTCAATCCGTCGGGATCCAGTTTCTGAGCGTTCTGGCAGCGTAAGACGGATTTCTTTTATCAACTGCCCTCCCTGGTATACTGGTGCAGGGAAGATGGGATCGAGCGTCTTCGCCCCCCCAGTTCGTGCCGAAGATCGCTGGGGTTTCGAAGACTCAACCCCAGCCACCCACCGAAATACTTGAGAACTGGGCGATCTGGCAGCGATAGACCCAATCGTGAATCAACGACTGACCCTCATAC
>JAIXUU010000481.1 GCA_027483405.1 Planctomyces sp.
CCGATCGACACTCGGGCAAATTGAAATAGCCACGACCGTCCTGACAGCACAGGATGATCCTTTGATTCCTGTGTCGATTTTCAGTGACGCGCAGGCATGCTGGTCGCCTTCAACCCGGGTCGTTGTGGCCCGGTCGGGAGGTCATGTCGGCTATTTCGAAACTCGCCAGGATGGGAAAAGCGGCTTCTGGCTCGATGAGTTTGTGGCACATTGGGCACTCGGGGTGGCTGGCGGGCCGGTAAATCGACTTTAACACCTTGTCCATTCAACAGTTGCGGCCACGATTCCCTGAAAAACCGTTCTCTGTTAAACTTTACGACGCAAAAGGTGCGATCGAGGTGAGTTTCCGGCGACTCCGGCGGGCGAAGAGTGTTTTTCGGGCAAAGCATAGCAACCGGCGAACAGGAGGTTCGTAATGGGATATCTGATGGCAGCCTTATGGATCGGTTGTGCTTTGCTGGCACTTCGCTTCTGGATGGGAATGGTCGAACAGCATCGGCAGAATACCTTTGCGAAATTGCGGTTCGAAAAAGAGCAGGCTGAGCGGGAAAAAGCTGCTGCGGCTGCTGCAGAATCCAAGGATGCGGAATCCACACTGGCCGGACAAGTCAGGAAAGCCGCCTGAGTGCTTGCGGAAGTATTGCAGTATTGTTTTGAAATCTGTTTACAGAGTTGCGGTGGTTTGTATGTCGACGCTTCCGATTATCACATTGCCTGCACAAGCATCATCGAGCGATGGCTGCGAAAGTTCTTCCTCAGGTTCTTTTGATGTCGCCACTTTGAATTCCAATGATTCAGCCGCTGCAGCCAGCGGAGATTCGGCGAGCGATGCTCCCAAAACTGAAACAAGCACTGCACTCAGTGCTCATGAGCAAGGCGCGCCAGGTGAGCGAGACCATAATGGCAAGCTCTATATCGAAACCGTCGGCTGCCAGATGAATATGCTCGACAGTGAGCTGGTCGTGGCTGCTCTGCGGCGTGAGGGATACGAACTCACCAGCCAACCCGACGATGCCGATACTATTCTCTTCAACACCTGCAGTGTGCGTGAGCACGCTGAGCATAAAATCTATAGCGCTCTGGGTCGCCTGAAGCATGCCCGCAAGCAGCGACCTCACCAGGTCATTGGTGTGATGGGCTGTATGGCTCAGAAGGATCAATCGCTGATTTTTGATCGGGCTCCGCATGTCGATATCGTCGTAGGAACTGGCCAGATGGCCGAGATCCCCGGGCTGATCAAGAATGCTCGGAAGGATCGCGAGCGGGCATTGGCCGTAAGTCTTGATCGTAAGGCGGGCACACGCCGGGAAGTGAGTGCCAGCTTTCAAAGCTACGATCCTTTGCGAGAACCTGAGATGCGGCCCTCGCCCTATCAGGCGTTTGTGCGGATCATGTTCGGCTGTGACAAATTCTGCACCTATTGTGTGGTGCCGATGACGCGCGGGCCGGAGCAGAGCCGCCTGCCATCAGAAATTCTGGCGGAAGTGGCTCATCTGGCGGGGCAAGGTGTTAAAGAAGTGACACTTCTAGGCCAGACAGTCAACAGCTACAAATGCGTAGAAAATGGCAAAACATGGCGACTCTCGGATCTTCTGGCGGCCATGCACGAAACCCCCGGCATGTTGCGCTTCAAGTTTGTGACCAGTTATCCGCGAGATATGACTGATGATTTGCTGATTGCTCTGCGAGACCTGCCCAAATGCAGTCATTACATCCATGTTCCCTTGCAGCATGGCTGTGACGACGTTCTCGCCCGCATGAAACGAGGCTACACCACAGCTCACTATCGCGAGATGCATCAGCGGATCAAGGAGTATCTCCCGTACTCGGCTGTCTCGAGTGACTTTATTGTCGGCTTTTGTGGTGAGACCGAAGAAAGCCATCAAAAGAGTCTGGAGGCGATTCGCGAATACCGCTTCAAGAACAGCTTCATTTTCAAGTACAGCGAAAGACCGGGTACTAAAGCCCAGTCACTCTTCCAGGATGACATTCCCGATGAGGTGAAAAAGCGGCGAAATCAGGAACTGCTGGAACTTCAGAACGAGATCAGCGAAGAAGACAACGCAGGATTCATCGGGCGGGAAGTGGAAGTCCTGGTCGAAGGGCCCAGCAAGAATGCCATTAAAAAGGCCGACAGTTCGCTCAAAGAGCAGCTCACCGGCCGCACACGCTGTGACCGAATCGTGGTCTTCGACGGCAATCCCAGGCTGGCGGGAAGCCTGGCACAGGTGGTCGTCCACGATGTCACACCGACCACGATGGTCGGTTCGATTTTGACCAGGGAAATTCAACACGGCAGCCATTCCCTGCTGCCGATTCTGGCTTGATGACACGGTCGAGATTGGATGCGGAATAGCGGTGAACTCGCCCTCACCCCGGCCCTCTCCCAGCGGACTGGGCGAGGGGGTAGGAGACGCAAATTCCCCGCGTTCAGGGCAAACGCCGGGAATCTTGATGTGCTACCGCACCAGTTTGGCGATGTGATCGACGACTTCTTTCACTGGCAGGCGGATCTGTTCGAGGGTATCGCGGTTGCGGATGGTGACTGTGTCGGCGGACATTGTGTCGCCATCGACTGTGATGCAGTAGGGAGTGCCGATTTCGTCCATGCGGCGATAACGGCGGCCAATGGCGGCCTGCTGGTCGTAAGCCGCAGTAATCCCGGCGCGCTTGAATTCGCGGTAAATCTCGGCTGCTTTTTCGGGCATGCCGTCTTTCTTGATCAGCGGGAAAATCGCTACTTTGACAGGGGCGAGTCGTGGGTGCAGTTTCAGCACAACACGCTCTTGCATCTCGCCCTTTTCATCCGGCTGCTTGTCCTCGTGATAGGCTTCACAGAGAAATGCGAGTGTCGCCCGGTCACAGCCAGCGGCTGGTTCGATGACATGCGGGAGGAACCGTTCGCGCGACTGATCATCGAAGTAGGATAGATCCTTGCCACTTCCCAGGTATTTGGGTTTGCCGTCGGCCCCCGCTTCGACAACCAGTTCGTTCCCCTCTTTGCGGAGCTTACCCTGAGAGTGCGAACGCAGGTCGAAATCGCCACGATGGGCGACCCCTTCCAACTCGCCATATTCACCAGTCGGCAAAAATGGAAAGGCGTACTCCACATCGGCTGTTCCGACAGAATAGTGGGCCAGTTCTTCCGGGGTATGCTCACGGAGAATGAGGTTGTCGCTTGAAATCCCCAGATCGGTGTACCACTTGTAGCGGCGGTCGCGCCAGTAGGTGTACCAGGCCAGAGAATCTTTGGGATGGCAGAAGAATTCCATTTCCATCTGCTCGAACTCTCGCGAGCGGAAGGTGAAGTTGCGAGGAGTGATCTCGTTACGGAAGCTCTTCCCAATCTGGGCAATACCAAACGGAATTTTGACCCGGCTCGAATCGCAGACGTTTTTGAAGTTGACGAACATCCCCTGAGCGGTTTCGGGACGAAGGAAGGCGGCATCGTCTTCGGTTCCCAACGCGCCGAGAGTGGTCTTGAACATCAGGTTGAAGTCGCGTGGCGTGGTTAATGTCGCCTTGCTGCGGGCATCGGGAGCAATGACATCAATGAACTGCTCGACCGGTGGCAACGATTCAATTTCCGAGATGAACTTCAATTTGCCAGCGTCTTTACTGCGCAGCCCGAAGTACTGCAGGGCTTTCTTTTCGATATCGTCATTCCGCTCATCGATTTCGGCCATCGTCGTGATGAAAACACGCTCGGGAGCGGCGCCTTCCGGGATTTCTCCCTGCACACGTTTAACGCTTTCGATCCAGCGGCCCTTCACATGATCGAGCCGATATCGTTTGCGCGATTCTTTGCAATCGACCATTTTGTCGCAGAAGAGGTCAAAGTGGCCCGAAACTTTCCAGACTTGCGGGTGCATGATGATCGATGTTTCGACACCCACCATGTCGAAGGTCGAAGGAGCGCCTGCAGGAATCGAGAGTTCGTCGTGCCGGGTGATCATGTCATCCCACCAGGCCTGGCGAACATTTCGCTTCAGTTCGACACCCAGCGGACCGTAATCCCAAAAACCGTTGAGTCCGCCGTAGATTTCGGAAGACTGGAACATCAGGCCACGCCGCTTGGCGAGGGCGACAATCTTATCCATGCTGTACTGGGTCATTGAAGCTGTTCTATCATGCAGAGGAAACAAAGAGACTGGTCTGACAAATGGTCGCTGAGTTCAGGCGCAAGTGCCAGTCAAGGCCGAAGAATCATGGGAAGTTTTGAGTAACCCGGCGTTCCGGTCAAGGCAACTTGCCGATTGTTCGCCGAGCCAGAGAGTTTTGTCGCATTCGGAGCTACCTGGCCACGGGGATGGTTACTTTGAGCGTGGCTTCAAGATCGGAAAGCAACAGCGGAGCCGAGTAAACGAACGTATCACTCTCGGCGAGAGGATTGGCAAACGTGAACTCGGCCATGGTGATGCCCGAAGCTGCCTGGGTGACATTCAATTCCACAAATGGCTCAATGGTGCCCGTTTTGCCGCGTTTGATCCATGCCTGACGGTGGAACACCCAGGCACGGTGCGATTCGAAGGCCGGGCCACTCACATCGTATGCGGTCGAAAGTTCGATTGTCGTGGGTTTTGTTTCGGGTGCTGCGACAGCTCGAATTGTAATGGTCACTCCGCCACGACGAATCGATTGGCCAGGTTTGAGTCGATTCGCTGCAAAATCAAACTCCTGCTTCACGAGCCCGGTGTGAATTGATGCTTTGCCGGAAATCTGATATTCGCGGGGAACTTTTCCTTCTGGCAGCATGGCATCGATGGTGAAGGTTGTACCCTGCTGAACTGAACCTGCGACAAGTTCGTATCGAGCGGAAGGGTTCCACAAATTCAGCTTCTCAAGAGCAGGAACATTTTCACCGGCGGTCTTAACCAGAGCATTCACGTTCCAGTCCTGACTATTCACAAACACAAAGAGTGGATCAAGTCGAGGTTCAGTTCGGATTCGAATGTGAAGTCTGGCGATGGAACCAGGCGTGCCACTGAGTTGTTTCTGTTCGATCGACTCGATACCCCAGGTAAATGGTCCGGAAGGAATGATGGATCTCTCGGCCTCTGGTTTCGCTGAGGGGGTGAGTGTCAGCATCGAACCCATGGAATCGGGATCGATGGCCAGTTCGGAAACCGCCAGCAGGTTCGCTATCGCTTCCCAGAATGTCAGACCCTGCCAGTTGACGGTGTATGACGTTTCGGGTGAATTGGTCAACAGGCGAACGGGATTGGACGTTTGTTGCAAAAACTCGGCTTCGAGACGATTGGCGGTGAACGTTCCCGAAAGAGTGATACGCGAAGGTTGTGCGGCCTCACGGGCACGCAACATCTCTAACTGCTGGCGCACACGACGCAAGGCATCACGGCTGGATGCATCTCCCAGAACTTCAGGAGATGGAAGAAATGGCAAAGCCTCCGGCCCCAATTCAATCAGACCTTTTTCGGCAGTCTGGCGAATTTCGAGTTGCCGGGATGAGAGCTGTCGAATCTTTTGTGCAACAAGAGCCGGAATCTGTGGATCACTCATTGGGAGGGAATCGACAGGGCGGATCTCACCTGCCGGAAGCTGTTCCCATGAA
>JAIXUU010000413.1 GCA_027483405.1 Planctomyces sp.
GAATTTGCCCGGAGATTGGCACATAACCTGCAATTCAGTGGGAATGTGGGACAGGAAAGGACAGATTGTGGCGAACTTCAACAGGTGATGCGGCTTTCCCGAACAGTTTGCAGCAAGTTGCAGCGATGGCGAGAAAGTCGGTGTAAAATCTTCTAAGGCAAGCCTTTTCAGATCGACACCTGATCGAGGAAACCACATAATTTGTCGAGAAGTCCGAGGCCTTCTGGCACGATCGTGCAGAAGGCCTCGAAACTCACCTGTCGTCATGATTCAGAGATTTTCCAGAGGTTCCACCAGAGTATCCATGGCAAGCCATTGGTAGCGGATGATTCCACTCTCAGGCATGCAGATCAAAACTTTGGAAGAACCTGGAAAGCCTCGGTCCATCAAGCCTATCAACCCGAACCATCACCCAGTTCTTGCAGTTCAGAAAGTGGAGACCCTTCAATGAAAGCCCTTCGCCCCACCTGTTTTCGTTCTGGTGGCGCCGCTCGCCCCGGATTTACGCTGATTGAACTCCTCGTGGTGATTGCCATCATCACCACTCTGATCTCGCTGATCGCCCCGGCCGTTCAAGGTGCCCGCCGCGCAGCCCGCAAGCTGGAATGTCTTAACAATATGAAAAACCTCGGCATCGCGATGCATAACTTCGCTTCAGGCCGCGGCGGCAAGCTCCCACGTCTGGCAGAAGATCAGACCGTTACGACCACATTCACAACTGCCGACCAGTCCACATTCTCAGCACTGACTCCATCTGAGCAGCACACGTTACGAGTGGGTTGGACCATGCAACTCCTGCCTGTCCTCGACAACGCTGCTCTCTATCGCTCCATTCAGAGTCGCTCAGCGAAGTTCACGGGTTCAGGCGGGCCTTATGCTGTTCTCAGCACCAATGAACGCACCTGGTTGCCATTCTTTACCTGCCCCGACGACCTCGTCAATCATCGCAAGGCACTGGGCCTCTCGTATGTGGTGAACTCCGGCATTGCCTCTGATGAGAACTGGGGTCAGGTTACCGATAACACCAATGATCCAGCCGGTGGACACAGCTCGGCTTCGATCAGTTGGGCAGACGCTACACTCACGACCGCCAGCACGAATGATCGCAATATAGGCAAGTCCACAGGGGTGATCTGGCGCGATACCGATATGACTCTGGATTTTGTGGGCACTGGCGATGGAACTGAAAATACTATGATGATTGCCGAAAACCTCAACTCGGATAACTGGGCCTCGGGAAACACATGGGATCTGGCTTTCGCCGCTAAGGTCGGCAGCACCGGTTGGGCTCCTGCAACATCACCCGCCTTCACGCAGGGATCTGCTCCATTTGGCGTCGGAAATATGGCCGCTTCAACCAGTTCACCAGTCGGTGATTCACGACCAGGGGCTCCCGTTGTTGACAACACACGCAAAGCTCCCCGTCCCAGCTCCAATCATGGTGGCAGTATTAATGTGGTCATGGTCAGTGGTGCCGGTCGATCGATTGCCGATACCATTGATCAGCGGGTCTACCTGAAGTTGCTCACCTCCAACGGTCAGCAGTACGGCGAAACGACTCTCAACAGCAGCGACTTCTAATCGGCCTTAAGTCGAGTCCCTCCGCGAGATTCAATTACTGAAATTCGCAGCGGAAACTTGATGAACACAGAGAGGGTGATCAGCATTCAACAGCTGATGACCCTCTTTTTTGCGCCCGTTGAAAGACAAGTCCCAGATTTTGACAAGAGTTGTGCCATGCTTAAGGCTCCAAGCAAGCATGCTTCACAGTTTCCGCTATTCACAGTGGTTTTTGGTTTCGATATCAGGGATCCATGCGTGGAATCAGTCCCACGCAGTCCTGGAGAAGCGAAAACAATTTTGCGCACCACTCACAACTTCAGTGCTGATCGCCGGAATCTGTGTGGCAGATGCCTTCAACAGAAAAGAGATCGAGGACTGAACTCGCCACATCGGGGTGCCAACCAGGATTCAGGCAGCATAACCAGAATCAACAATTTGGTGGCTCATCAACAGCTCAAGGTCACCCGGGTGAGCCAACCTCGGAGTGAGAACTGATCCAGCCTGAGGAAGAGTTTGGAGCAGGAAAGATCTTCTCAACTTCAAAAATGGGATCGACTCACACTGAATTCGAAGAGTCTTCAAGCCGCACTGCCAGTTGGACTTACAACCTAGGCCAAAGAGTAGTTGACACTCTAACCACATTATTCGGGAGGACTTATAAAAATGCACCCCGGTGGGTTCGAACCACCAACCTTCGGTTCCGTAGACCGATGCTCTATCCAGTTGAGCTAGGGGTGCATAAGGGCAGAAATCTCTTCCCTCCACAGGACTTTAATCTTGCCCGATCGAAGGGTCAACCGTTCCGGCTGGTTTACCCGTGATCAGTTTGGCAAGCGGTTCCTCGGAATCGCATTAGCGGATCGAATCTTTGGAAAGACCAAACTCCTGACGATTCGTTCCTGGTCATTCGTCATCCCACCGTCTGTCAGCAACTGTAATCCCCCCGGAAAAAGGAATTCAGGCATTTTCGACCTGGAAGCCGGGCATCACCAAACTCCTGCTCAAAAACAAAACGGATCCAGCGCAGTTCTCTGCGTGAATCCGTTTCAGCAAACTGAATTTTTTCGAACGATCAACCGCTAGCCCTCAGGCAGCAGCAGCTTAGAACACATCCAGCACAAAGTGGTGACCCATGTGGTAAGGACGTGGTGACGGATAAAAGTTGTGCCAATCCTTCCGGTACACGGGAATCTGCCGTTCCTGTGGGTACCGGTAATACATGTGATTGTATTCCACCGGTGCCTGGAAGTTGTGGGGATAGTACACGTATGGATAATAGTAAAAACGGTTCCAGTCGGTGGGTTGACCTTCCCCAGCGGCCTTGGCTTCGGTTGTCAGACATGCGGCGAGGCATGCAACAAACAAGCCGGACATCATCCACGAACGCAGCATGATCGTACTCCAGGTTGGCTGCCGAAACGAAGCATCTCGTTGCTGTCGCAACCTCGTCGGCTGTATCCATCGAAATGTGAAATAATCTGGTTCGAGAGTCTGATGATCGAATTCAGTGCAATCGGCGGCATGTCCCCACAGCCTTCGATAGCCCACCTGTCCCCTCAACATGGTTGGTTTCTGAATTCCAGCTCGAAACTTTCTGTTCTCAGACCATGTCGTTAGACATTCTGGCATTGAACAGCCAACGAACCGTTAGCACACGAGATATCGGCGGGCCATCAGTCGCTACAACAGGAAACTTCGTAACAGCTGTTATCTTTGGAACCGAGAATCGTTCGATCCGGTCGCAGTTCTTGCGGGTTTCTCCACTTCGTAGCCCGTCAGTTGCAATTCCTGCTGCTCACGCCGTCTCGTGGCCAGTTCCTGATGTCCACGAGCCCAGACTTCGCAGACAAGTTTGTCCAGAACTTCGTCATACCCGCAGGCATGAGTGATCTTCCGCTGATTGCACAAGACATCCAGTCGCGCGGGGCCCTGATTTTCAGCATTCCTGCGGAAGTGCCCCTCTTTTTCCAGATGAGTCAGGATCTGTTCAATTTCACTTCGGGGAAGGTCGAGTGTGGCCACTGCATTGGGCGGAAGTTCCACCCCTTGTGGTTTCGCCCGCCATAACCAGCGATTCACCCACATCGAGTATCGAGATTGCCGCTGAGTTTGCCGATCGCTTCGAACCTCCGACAGCGATTTCGAATCGCAGCGTTCTCCGCACGAAAGAGGCTTGAGCTCAACAGTCGCCCTGCCAACATCCGTACGTCCATCCGGATGTGGCAAGTCAATCCGCAGTTCAGCCATGGCCCATTGCTGCCCGACAAGATCTGCAGTGGTTTCGTCGTTGCCGCCGGCCTGCTGAATGGCAGAATTACTGATAAAGACTCCCCCTTCGGGCATGTGGGCAACATAAGTCAGTGCCACCCTTTTGGAAGACGAAAACGATGTCGACTTGGTAGTTTTCTCTTCTGACTCAAGTTTCGACGTCGATCGCGTGACTGAACTGTCTTCAGACGCTGTCGTTTGAGTGACCTTTTCTTGTGGCACAGCCGAGGATGATCGAAGCATCGCGCAGCCACAGAGACTGTTCGACCAGGCCATCATCAGACCGGCGACAACTGCCAGTAATGGGGAATGCTGGCGGGAAGCAAATGACATGATGATCTCCCCCCCTTCCCACACCTGGGATCCATCTGTTTTCAAAGTACTACTGACTCTGCATCTCAGAGAATCGGCTCACGGTTGTTCCAATACGCCGGGAGATCAGCATTCCGAAGCCAACTGTCCGGAAGACTTTTCCGAATGTATCGATTGTCGGAGTCAAAATGGCTGGAAGCTGTCAAAATCTGCAACTCTTTCCGATCGATCAATCCGAAAACATCGATTGGAGGAATCCCGCGAGCTTTCCCTGCACTCTGCAAACGATGAAGCGTTTCAATCCTTAACGAATTCATCAGTTGCCGTGGCCTTGTTGCAAAAGTCGCTCGAAAACCAATTTCCGTAAATGATGAAGCTCGCCTGACACACGGGGGGCCGCCGATGACGATTCAGGAATCGGGCGATTGAATCTGTCCAGCGAATCAATTGTGGCGATCTCGCGTGCGACATTCTGTGCCGGACAGAATTTTCAGGTGGATTCGCAAGTTTTTGTTGCGAACTGCCGCGTGACATAATTAGCCTGAAGGTAGCAAACTCCCAATCGATGAAAACCGCCATCACGAAGGTTTTCTTCAATGTTCAATTCATTCAGCTGGAATTCAACCATGCTCAGATCCCTTTCCAAACTCATGCTGGCACAGGGTTCAAAAGCTTTTTTCTCAACATGTTTGGCGTTTACCGTGATGGCAGGTTCCGTTCCTGCTGCTGACGAATCGGAAGTCAAAGCTCCGGCCAAACCAGTCAAGAAGGTGAATCAGCGTCCATTGACGAAATTGACATACGATCCATCCGCCAAAGAAGTGGAACTCTTTGAGGCCATGGAGCGTGGGGAAGTGGGAGTGCGAGTCATTCCCATGAATGCCATGGGCGCGAACGTGCTCATTGAGAACAAAACAAACGAACCATTGAACGTCAAAGTTCCGAATGCCGTCGTCATGGTCAGTATCCATGCCCAATTTGGTGGTGGTGCTGGTTTTGGTGGTGGGCAACAAGGTGGCTTGGGTGGTCAGCAGGGCGGTGGGGGTGGTCAGCAAGCTGGTGGTGGTGGTCTGGGAGGCGGTCAAGGTGGCGCTGGCGGTGGACAGGGATTTGGCGGTGGACAGCAGCCGGGCATCTTCTCGATCCCTGCTGAAAAAATTGCCTCGATCCCTATGAAAAGCGTCTGCCTCGAGCACGGCAAGCCCGAACCATCACCCAAAAGCAAATACACCCTGGTTCCAGTGGAACGTTTTTCAACAGATCCTCTCCTTCGTGAACTTCTGACCTACGTCAATGATCCGCGAGTGAATCCACAGGCTGCCCAGGCTGCTGCGTGGCATCTCACCAACAAGATGACTTTTGCCCAACTGGCAGCAGAGCAAAATCGCTCACTGATCAGCCCCAACGGTCAGCCACTCTTCACTGCACAGGATCTTCTCCAGGCACAAAGCCTGCTGGCCGCCGCCAAGGAAAAGGCTGAAAAGAACCCTTCGCCCCCCACCAAGGGTCAGGGAACAATCCGTTCAGCCACCGAAGCACAATAGTGGCTTGAACATTTTCAATTGTGTCTATGAAATGCCCATACGACGAACAAGTTCGAGTATGGGCATTTTCGTTTTCGAGAGTCTTTCCTCCCGGCAAATACCCAACTCGCTGTCACTCCACTGTAGTGCAGATCACATGACACGAGCGTCTTTCAATGGCCATCGACGATCCCAACGAAGGTGGAGCTTTTGCGCTTTGGTCTTCAGCTTCAGTCTCTGGTTCGCCTCGAACTTGCCAGCGACATCCGGTGCTGAGCCGACTGAAAAGACGGTTTTTGAACAGAAAATCGCACCCATCTTTGTGAAGCATTGTGTGAAGTGCCATGGGCCGGAAAAGCAGGAATCAGGATTTCGATTAGACCGGCGGGATGACTTTCTCAATGGCGGCGACAACGGTCCTGCGGTCGTTCCCCAACATCCAGAGGAAAGCCGCCTGATGCATCTGGTGCAGGGAACCGATGCCGATGTCGTCATGCCACCCGATGGCAACCGCCTTTCAGATCAGCAGAAAGCAGACTTGAAGCAGTGGATCAAACAAGGGGCTGACTGGCCGGAGAAGTTGACCGTACTCCCTGGACTGGCCAAATAACTTCTGCCGAGCTTTCTTTGGAATCTGTACCCGCAGGATATCCGTCGCAAACCGCCTGCCAGCACTTGCGAGCCTGGCAGAGAGTTCACCCCCCGCCTGAAAGCTGAGCTATGGTGGTCAAGGGACTGCAGGCCCTTAACGTCTTTCAGCACTTCAATTTGGGACACTTGGCAAGCCACTTGACTCTCTGAAACCAGTTTGACTTGCATCATTTCCACCATCCACTAAGATACTTGCAGATTCCCCGATAGCTCAACCGGTAGAGCGCCGGACTGTTAATCCGTAGGTTCTTGGTTCGAATCCAAGTCGGGGAGCTTAAGGCCGCAAGTCATTTCGCGAGAGTGACTTGCGGTTTTTTGTTGTCATTCAAGAGCGGCTTTCCGGGACCCACGAAGCGAGTCATGCTTTCGTCGTCTGGTTTTGCCTCTCTGCCTCTGCCTCTATCTCGCGGAACCGTCATCCGTTCTCGCAATCGCATCCGGAAGTACTCCCAGGGCAGCCAACTCGCTGCCTGTCGCCCATTCCACTGCTGCGAGCCACAGATAGACTGAGTGCTGCCGGAAAAGACTCGCCAAAGGACGATGCAGATGCGATGAGCGTTTGTCTCTCCAGCGAACATCAGTCAACTTCCATGACCGTACTGTCCGTAGCGACCTCGATGTCGCGTGTCTTTCCATCGGAGTACTTGCCCCTGACCTCATCGAAGGCCTTGTCCCCTTCCTTCTCAGTCTAGGGCGTGTCGAACTTAACGCCCGGGAGTTTCTCCTTTGCGATCTTCATCACTTGTTCTGACACCAAAGCGAGTTGTGGATGTGTCCGGCGGCGGGTCAATTCGCGATTGTGAAACTGCAAGATAACAGAGGACTACGGTAGCGCACAGGAGCCTTGTGTAGTGTAGCAACGGAATCCGGTCATCGCTCCGTCACAGTTCGATTTGCACTTTGACAATTCAATTTCGACACATCCATACTACATCGCCCAAGTACGCTAAAACTCTACCGTACTTCGGAGGTCAAATACTTGTTCGCATTTGGTTGATCGTGAGATCCTGTGAGTTGGGTGAAAGACGCAATCAATAACTTGCAAGCCGGAAGGGCAGTACAGGTTCGACCTGTGGGCGGTTCGATGCGAGGCCGAATCGAGAGTGGTCAATTGGTGACGATTTCCCCGATCTCGGCAGACGCCGTGAAAATTGACGACGTGGTGTTTATTCGATGGAAAGGAAACTACATCCTTCACATCGTGAGAGATATTTCAGACGATAGCTTCTTAATTGGGAATAACATCGGCAAGATCAATGGCTGGGCGGACCGCACCGATGTGTTGGGTGTCGTCACCGCCGTTGAAGACTGAATCGCATTACTAGAACAACGCAAAACGAACAAAAAGATGCAGCCGAGTTGCCGATGAGCTGCATGCACATTTCAAAGTTGGTCGCGGCAATCGGCTGATATTGGTCGTTCTGCAATAGCGGGCGTTTCTGGTGGCACGGCACTGGTCGCCCGGGCGCAATGGAGAGTACTCATGCGTTTATTCTTCGCGATGGTGTTCACTGGTGTCTCACTCGCAGCCATTCCGCCCGCCCGGGCGGATTCGATCGACGGCAGCGTCGTTCAGGTGCGCTTGCCGAACCAGGATATTACGCTCAGTTACGTGGAACGAAAAAGTGGCTTCACGGTCGAACTGGAGGCAAATGACGGGTCCGTTGAAGGTCAGAAGTTGTTCGTCGGCGATGGCACGGTGGCCATCGAACTGGTAGCTCATCCGAGCAACGGCATCTTCCTTCAAGGCGACCAGTACCGGCAGGGCGACCAGTTCAAGAAGGGGTCTACGATTAAAGTCAAGCCCGGCTTCAAGAAGGCGTCCGCTCTCACCGCCGGCGACGTGTACGTCGTACTGCCGGGGGTCAACTTCGAGTTGCCGAGCAATTGACCCCGGCCACCGGTGAGTGTTGCTGACTGTGAGGCAAAGGCATGACGAACCAGACGCTGCATGTAACGGCCGCCCCAAGCTGTCGCCGCAGGTGAACTGGACTATTATCCCTCAGGGCAGTTTCGAGTCGAAGTGATTCCCATTTGATCGCTGTTGTTCCCGGCCCAACGGTGAGAGCAGTGAATGCAGATCGTACAAGAGGTTGCACCACGCCCTTGGTGGACTGGCCGGAGAATAAGCAGAGCTTCCTGAATGTCGGGGGTGAACATCAGGAGATCCATGATCTGGGTGACGCCCGCTCGGCATTCACTGCCAAAATTGGCGGCTTTCGACATTCGTATGCCACTGTTGCCTCGCCAGCAGTGCTCCGATTGTTCCATCACCGGCTCCCATCTCGCTCGGATGCCGCTTGGTGTGGAACAGGATGAACTGCTTCAGCCAGGCAACATACGCCTGCTCCGTGCGATCGGCAAGATGCATCACGCGGCAGACATTGGCCACCTGGTCGATGACTCGCGTTTCCGCCCGATCAGGAACGTAGCAAGTTGTAAATGTGTCTGACGCCGGGAAAATCGCGACTGTGAAAACTCCGAAACAGCAGAAAACTGC
>JAIXUU010000401.1 GCA_027483405.1 Planctomyces sp.
CTGGGACGTGTGAACAACGACCTCGGTTATGGTGGTCTGGTTCTTTCCGCAGGTTCGGAATCGGTCAACGTGCTGATTCGTGCCCTGGCTTCACGCCGCCGATTACAGGTACTCTCGCGACCACAGATTCGCACACTGGATAACCAGCAGGCCCAGATTCAAGTGGGTCAGCAGGTGCCAATTGTCGATGGTGTGCAGATTGGTGCCACGGGACTAGCTAACCCTCAGATTCGTCAGGATCAGGCAGGGATCATTCTCACAGTCACACCGCGAATCTCACCCGATGGAACCATTGTGATGGAACTGATTGCAGAAAAAAGCCAGTTCCGTGGAAACGGAGTCCCCATCTTTACCGATGCCACCAACGGCAACGTGATTGAATCCCCTATCAAGGATATCAGTGCCGCTCGAACTGCCATCAGTGTTCCTAATGGCCAGACAGTTGTCATGGGGGGGATGATTACCGCAACTGATGAGACCAGCGAACGCAAAGTCCCCTTCATTGGTGATATTCCCATCGTGGGGCATCTGTTCCGATATGACAGCAAGAGTCATGTTCGTACCGAACTGCTGATTTTCCTGACACCTCGCGTGATTTCTTCGGATGCAGATTCGGAGTTCATCAAGGATGTCGAAATGGGTCGATTGCACTTTATTGAGTGCGAAGCCGAAGAAATCCACGGGCCCTTGCGAGCGATCAATGCTCCTGTGATGGGCGAACCCGACTGGACGAACCAGCTCCCGCCGAGTGTGCCAACTGTCGACCCGATGCCACCATCGCCAGGCATCCAAAATCCACAATCAGGTCCGGCCCCACAACTCTTGCCGCAACCACCGATCCCGGATGTTCCCGGGCAGACCAGAAAACCGTTGAAAGACCCGTCGATCCAACAGGCGAGTGCGACGGATGAGATGCAGCCCGATCCTTATGGCCATCTCCCAGACTCAGGTGTCATCCAGATCACTCAACCTTCAGTGGCTGAATCATCCAAGGGTTCATCTCCTTCCAAAAAAGGTGAGCCCACCAAGGCCCAGGATAAGTCGGCCACACCTCCCAAAAAGTGGTATTCATTCCGTCGATGAGCCCTGTCTCGCTGGCTCGATCTCGTCCCCTTTGCCTAGCCCGGATGCCAACCAATGTTTGTTCACTCTGATATCTGCATGAGATTGCTGGCAGTGATCCTGCTGACGCATTCGCTCTCGGGGTGTGCCACTTTGCTGACAACTGGCTGGCCACAACAGGCTGAAAAGGTCGAATTCTCCAGTTCCAAGCGGCCCATTGGCCAGATTGTGTGCCTGTGGAACCCTGCGGAAGGCCGTGACCCGGAAGGAAAACCGTGCCGGGGCTTTGCCGGCCAGGTGATGTTCATGGAAGCGCGGTCGGCCGTCCCCCTGGCTGTTCGCGGAGAGATTCGCGTCTATGTCTTCGACAATATTGGCACGACCGAAGAGCAGATGAAGCCCGTTCACCAGTTTGACTTCGACGCCGATGTCTGGAACATGCATCGCCAGTCCAACACGTTGGGCCCGGCATACAATGTCTTTATCCCGTACATGCGTAAAGGCAATCATGCCGCCGTCTGCAGTGTGAGGTTGCGATACATTCCCGAAGGTGGTAACGCGCCTCTCTTTTCGGACATGATTTCCGTGCGGATGGAAGGGAGTCAGCCCGCCATGGCTTCGGCGGCCATGAATGTCGAACGCTTTGTGGGCCCAGCGGGAGTTGCCAACGACAAGTCGCGGCAAATGCTGACTCAAGGTTCGATGGTTGCCCAAGACAATGCGAGTGGTCCGGCTTCGGAATCGGGCAAGGGAGCCATGCGAGCGACGACTATCCCAATTGAAACGCTGCAGCAGCAGGCCTCTCGCGAGTCGATGACCCGGCAACTGGCCGCTCAGCAGAGTGTGGCAACATCAACAGCGCACTTAGCCCCGTCTACAACAACGGAGCGTCCAGTCCCGCAGCAGACCTCTACGAATGCTGTCACGACAGCTTCTTCGAGAAGAATTCGACCGGCAGCAGCCAACGCGGCACAGTCAGCAAATACCAGCGACAGTGGCATCGCCCATGTCAGCTACGAAGAATCGACGGTTGAACCAACTGGCGTGAACCATGCTGTCTACCACGAGACAATCCACCCACTGGCCGATGCACCCGCAGGAGAGCGCCCGCATCCTCTGGCCGATTGATCTCGCTGGGTTGATGGTTGATTGCCAGCTGACGACGGCCAGGAGACAGGAGACAGGAGACGGCACGATCTTCTTCGCGAGGCGTTCTGCTCGCTTTCAACCGGGGAACAGGATGAAGACTACTGCTCCAGTTGGCCTCGAAAAGAAACCTTCTTTCCTCGTAACAGATTTGCCGAGATAGAATTCGAACGAGGCCGGCAAACCAGTGGCTTGCGATTGGGCCGCACGTACGTCATGCCACCGATCCGATGACGAAAATACTTCGCTTCGATCTCACGGGCGATCTCTTCGTAGGGAATCTGACCCCCATAGAAATCCTGGAGAATTTTCCGCCCCAGTGGTCCCAGTGGTACGAAGTCGATCTTGTCCGTACGTTGTCCTGAGATCGTCACCGGTGTGGAAACGAATGATCGCTGAACTTTCATGGCAAATTATCCTGAATTAATAGCTTGAGCGTAACTCTGGGAAGCTCTTTCAGCAAGGTGGCAAACAATTTGACATGAGGCGACAAGCGTGTTGGCAGCGATGATAGAAATCTCTTCGACATGGGGAAGAGACCATCCACATTCAAAACTGCCACGGCGATACTGTCTACCATGATCGGGATGCTGATGATCCACTGAAGATCCGGACTGACTTGCTGAATCTGATCCGAAGTCAATGGGAATTGTGGATTTAGGATTTTTCCTCTGTTGTCGTAATGGACAAGCGTCGTCGTGATGATCCCGGTTTGGAAGGCTTGTCCAGTGGCACCTTGGCCTGGAAGGAATTCTATCTGCAATTCCTTGTCTGAATAGTTGCCGACCCAGAGATGCTCGCCAAAACAGAGGACATAAGGCTCGAACTCCGTTCCATCCCGATAATCAGGGAAGAATATATTTGTTCGTATCAATTGTTTGTAATCACGAACCCGGGACTGCAACTGCACTTCGAACTGAGCGACGACTTGCCGCTGCATTTCATCGAGAAACGATTTCAAATGATTTTGAAGTTCGACATCGAGAGGGAGTCGCAGGAACAATCGTTCCCAGCGGACTTCATGCTTCCCTGAGAAAATTCCGCTTTGCGAACCGTAGGCTTTGTTAAGTGCCAGATGAAAGCGAAATCCGTTTGCCTGTTTAATATTGAGCTGACACTCTTGTCCGAAGGAAGAAGGTCGGCTTTTGAGGCGAACATTAATCTGGTCTCGTAAATGCTCCAGTGCTAACCATTGTTCTCCCGAGCATGTCGCATTCCCTTGATCGAGCACATCACAAAGGTGACTCGTAAAGAGACTCAAGGGATGATCCGGGCTTCCATCGGACATCTGGGATTCACCAGAACTGGCCAAAATCACCCAACCCTCGTCAGGAATTGAAATATCCTGAATCGTGCTATCTCCCGATTTCGCTGCTCCCGCATAGCAGGCGTCAAGTATGAGAATTGCACGTTGGACGCCCCAAGACCGAAGATTTGCCCAAAATGCCTCGATCGAAACACATTCCCTCTTCGTCTGACCGAACTGGAGATGATAGATGCCATGCTTGAAGTTTCCATGGCCGGAAAAATAGAAGATCAGAAGATCCTTGCTTGACCAATCATCGAAGAATTCGTTCGCTGCATCCTGCCAATCTCCCTGCTTCTTAATGGCGGGTAATAACTTGCTGCCTGGTTCGTCACAGCAGCCAAGTGTAGGGTTGATCAGCCGACGATGGATTTCACCTGCGTCGCGCTCCGTATTCGGCAAACTGCATTTGGCACCAATACATAATGCTCTGCGCCTTAATCCGTTTGCAGTTTCAGCCACCACGTTTGTGCCATTTCAAACTTCAGGTCTACTGATCTAAAACATGACGCAATTGAATTGCTGAGATCAAGCCTGCTTCTTTCCGACAATAAACCGGACGCGGCGAGCACCACTTTTCGTTAACTCATTACGAACCTGGATTTGAGCGTCGCTGAGATTGGAAGTTTCAATTTCCAATTTCGCTTTATCGGTTTCCATAGTGAGTTTGTATTTGGGCCGCGTCTGTAGGTAGACAGCCAAAACGGCCATGAGAGTTGTGACACCTTCGAGCAGCAAATGGGAATACTCCAGCAGAGTAATCACTTCACCGACTTTGCTGCCGGAAGGTTCGGCTTGGCTCTCGATCCGTGGAGCAGGGATTTGTGCCGTCGCAGGCTGCGAGCGTAATCGTGCAAAAATCTCCTGGTACTCTGCGGAATCGCCTTCACCTTCGATGACAAGTTCTAGGTCGCTCATGGTATGTCACCTGTGAGAAGTCATGGAGATCAGGAGTGATACGGTCTGTCGGCCTGATTGATCACAGAGCAGTCACGATAAAATGTTCATTGAATGAAATTCTCCACATAGTCAACAAGTGTACTCACACAAAATATCCAAGTCTACAGGGGTCACTGAAAAAGAGGGCCTGGGATATTGGATTGCTCAGGATGGATCAGTTCGCACGAGCCGCAGCCAACCCGGTTGTCAGAAGTTGCAATTCCTGAATAGAAAAGGACTTGGTAAAGTCGTTCTTACAGTTCGATTCAGACGTTGTCAGCAGCGCTGGATCAGCCTGATGTTTTGATCTCCATCAAGGATCTGAAGATCCGTTGATCTCGACGGACTCAGACACAGTTAGATACGGATAATCGCTGCAAGATGAGTTACGAACTGATCATCGCCTTCTTCACGTTGACTCTGCTCGAGATTGTGCTCGGGATCGACAACATCATCTTCATCGCGATTCTCGCCGGGAAGCTCCCTAAAGATAAGCAGAATTTTGCCCGTCAACTGGGGATCAGTCTGGCGGTTGTTTCGCGGATTGGCCTGCTCTTTTCACTCAGTTGGGTTTTGAAGCTCAAAGAGCCGCTTTTCACCATTCTCGAAACCAGTATTTCGGGAAAAGACCTCGTGCTGATTACTGGTGGCTTGTTCCTGATTGGTAAAGCGACTTACGAAATTCATCACAAAGTGACCGTGGTGCACGAAGCGCATAAAGATGGGAAAGCTCCCGCTTCGCTCTTCTGGATGCTGGCCCAGGTGATTGCGATCGACGTCGTCTTCAGTCTCGATTCGGTCATTACTGCTGTGGGCATTACCGACAACATCCCCGTCATTGTGGCGGCTGTGATCGTCAGCGTGATTGTGATGCTGATCTTTTCCGGAGCGATTGTGCGCTTTGTTGATGAGCACCCTGCGATCAAGCTGCTCGCTCTCTCCTTCCTGCTGCTGATCGGTGTGCTGCTGGTGGGCGAAGGCTTCCATCACAAGATCCCCAAAGGCTACGTCTACTTCGCCATGGCCTTCTCACTCGGGATCGAACTGCTGCAGATGTGGCAGGAATCGAACGTCCGCAAAGCTCAAATTGCGACGCAACCATCCTCTGATACAACGACATCCGGCCATTAACCACTGGGCCTGCGGCGAGAAAGGGGCATCGCTGCTGAATCGTGACTCGAATTGACTCTTTAAGCGAACTCATTTACATAGTGAACAAGTACCGATGGATCAAGTCCATTCGTGACAAATGATTCTCTTGCTTAGAGTTAAGCCAGATCTGATTTCGAGACCTGCCCGGTGGATTCCAAGGGTTCTCACAGCACCGAGGGTTCTGAGAACTGGCACTGGCTGAGCCTGGTGGCCAGTGTGGGCCTGCTCATCAGCTTGGCTGGATGTACTGAGGGCCGCCTCTCTTCCCGCTGGGCGATGGATCATCAGGACTATGCGAGGAAGTACGGCAAGCCCTATGAAGAGCGCGGTGCTCGAAAACTCAAACGCATGGCCAAACAGGCCAGCGATGCCCGGTTTCTCGATGACGATACAGGTTTGACCGCTGAAGTGATGGGTGCGGGCGACCCACTCTTCATGGGTGGTGCTCTGGGTTTGAATCATTACTTCACTCCGGCATTCAGCGGACGGGCAAACATCTTTGGAGCGCTGAGTGAACCACATACGGAAGGATTTCTCGTAGGGCTCGACGCCGGTGTGCGGCTGAATTCACCCTCCAGATTCTCGCCATTTGTCGGTGTGGGTGCCATGGCGGGCTACACCGAACGAGAAATCGAGATTTCTGATTCACTGACAATCTCCACCGGCTCCAGTCAACAAAAGTGCCAGGAGACATCTTCAATGTTGGCGATCTATCCAGAGGTGGGAGCAACCTTCTGGCTGAATGGACATACCGCTATCCAAGGTTATGGCCGCTATCTGATTTCCACTGACTCTCACTCACAAGACTGGATGTGCGGCGTGGGGATGACATTTCTCCTGTCACCTCGCGTGAATGAAAACGGAAACCAGGGCCGCAGTTATCAGGCACTTCCTCCCGCTCAACCACCTGCTGGAAACTCTTCAAGCCCAGCAACTGAGCCATTTTTCGTACCGGCTGATGAAATTGAAAGCGTCCCCACAAAAGCCCCGGATCTTCCAGAACCTGTGAGCGAGCCACCTGTGCCAAGAAATCACACTGCGCCGCCACTGCTTCACGAGAATGAGTCATCGCAGTAAAGATTCTTGCGCACTCTTATGAGTGAGATCTTTTTTCATGAGGGCATGGGGTAACGTGACACCAACTCGTGTGGTGACTCGTCGTTCAACGACGACGAAGTTTTTCCGCAGAAAAAACGGCTCAGCCGTCAGACTCACGAGCGAGTGAATTGTCGTCATCTCTTTGGATTGAGCCAGTTTTTCAATGTGCTCTAACATGCCACTGGCGACTCTTTGTCCTTTGGCCCAGGGGGCTACATAAAAGTGATCGATCAGGCCATCGGGCTGTAAGTCAGCGTACCCCGCGATCCTGCCCTGAAGCATGGCCACAAACGGTTGCCGGGCTTCCATCCGGGCACAGAATGTGACTTTGTCAACTGCACTCGATGCCCAGGCCGTTCGCTGCTCCAGCGAGTATTCGCCACCTGTCAGCTCCATGACAGCAGCAATGAACAACTCACGCAGCAGATTGATTTCATCGCCCTGACACGGACGAAACTCGATTGCCATTGGATTCAACTCACCTTTGCCACTCCTGCCCATGAAGTCAGCCACATTTCTACTTGATGGCTGTTCCATGTTCATGCTGCTGTTTGGGTGAAGTGCGATCTCGTGCATTTTCTGCCGGTTTGAGTGACATCATTCGGGTGCCTGGCCTGTGAACTTTGAGGGTTATCCCGAATAGTCCAGAAGGCATGGTCGTACCGCCCGCCGGTGGGTTCGAGGAGGCGATTCTGTATTGCCTCGCCGACTTTCAAGAACCGATATGCTGACAGATGCACGACGTCGTCAAGTGTTGTGCATCTGTGGTGGCTCAGGAAGAGCCTGCCAGAATTCGCGGTGGAAGCCACCCGTCAGGGAGACTTTCAGGAAAGGGCCAGGGATGGGTCTGACTTCTGCTCTGAATACGTCGCTGAACGGCCTTTCTCTCAATGAAGTGACCATTGACGTACTTGGCAACAATATTGCCAATGCCGGTACGAATGGCTTTAAAGCTTCGACCGTTCGCTTTCAGACCCAGTTGGCTCGTACGCTGTCGATTGGTTCCCGACCGACTGCTACCGATGGGGGAAGTAACCCTCGGCAGGTGGGCCTGGGAGCGACAACGTCTGCCATCAGCAAGGACTTTACCCAGGGAAGCCTTTCGAACAGCACCAGTGCTTCGGATCTGGCGATTCAAGGGGAAGGCTTCTTTGTGATGGATGGTTCCAGCGGCAGGACCTACACCCGTAACGGGAACTTTCTTCGCAGTAGTGACAGTTATCTGGTCAACGATCAGGGCCAGTTTGTTCAAGGCTATGGGATTGACGATGAATTCAACATCGTCACGACGCAATTGTCACCATTGCGGATTCCTCTGGGTGAGTTGAACGTCGCCCAACGCACTTCGCAAATCACGATGGGTGGAGCACTGTTTCCCGCAGGAGACTTATCGACTCAAGGTGCTCTGGTGAACAGTGAAGTCCTGACAGACAGTGTCACAGGACTCCCCGCAACGGGCACCGCTTTACTGAGCAACGTAGAGAATTCGGGAGGAACTAACTACTTCAATGTCGGAAATACTTTAACTTTTGCACCTCGCAAAGGGGGACGAGTTGTCGAAGAGCAAACGTTCACAGTGACTGCCACTTCGACCCTGGCCGACTATGTCAACTTCATGAATAACACGCTCGGCATTCAGAGTGGTGCAGGGATACCTAACGATGCCACAACGGGCGGACAACCGGGAGTGACGCTCACGGGTGGGCAAATTCAGGTCGTGGGCAATACGGGTACCCAGAACGACATCAGCATTACGGCGGGAGACATCAAGAGTAACGGTGCTGTCGTTCCCTTGAGTTTTACCAAGTCGGAATCGAGCAATGGGGAGAGTGCTGCGACTGAATTCATCGTCTACGACTCTCTGGGTCAAACTGTCAATGTGCGTATGACCTCGGTATTGGAAAGCCGCGGGCCGGGAGCGACGACATTCCGTTACTTCCTGGAAAGTGCTCAGGACAGCCGACCTGGTGTGGCGATTGGTACGGGTCTGATCACCTTCGACAGTGATGGAAAAATCACGGGTGACACGACGCAGATGTTCACACTCGAGCGTTCGGATACTGCTGCCGTCAGCCCGATGCAGATTGAAATGGATCTTTCGCAGATCAGTGGAATCTCGTCTGCACAATCGGGGAGTGCTTTGAACCTTTCCAATCAGAATGGTTCCAAGCCTGGGACGTTGCAAAGCTATGTGATTGATGAGCAGGGTTTGATCAACGGGATCTTTGACAATGGCTTGATCCGTTCACTCGGTCAGGTGGTACTGGCCCGGTTCGCCAACTCGGATGGTTTGCTCGAAGCGGGTGGCACGGCGTTTCGTGAGGGTGTCAGCTCCGGAGTGCCTCAGATTGTGTCACCGGGTTCATTCGGAGCGGGCACGATTGCCTCAGGCAAGATCGAGCTCTCGAACACGGATATCGGGCGTAACCTGGTTGATCTGATTGTGGCTTCGACGAATTATCGTGGGAATGCCCGAGTGATTTCTTCAGTCCAGGATCTGACCAACGAGTTGCTGCTGTTAGGTCGATAACCTGCAGATTCCTGAACGCTTCAGGGACTGATCCTCACTTGAACGAAGACGATGTTCATTTCATCGGGAAGATTTTCTGGCTTCCTCTTCTCTTCTCTATAAGAACTTTATGTTCTCGCAGGAGAATTCGTAGAAGCGACCGTCTCATTGTGGATTGTGAATAACTTTTTTGTGGCAACCAGAAGTGAGAAGAACACTTAGGTTGATTTACACACAAACTGCCACTGTTGAGAAGCCATCGAATAGGTGTCAATAACCTGGCAGAAACAGTCCCACATCGAGGGACTTATCAAGGTCGCTTTCTGCGAGGCGCTTGAGCCTGTGGGAAACGCCAAGGGTTACGGCTGAGTTTCCGATATGAATCGTCGAATCATCATCGAGTTATCGACGGTACTTCAGGAAATCTAAGTGTTTTGTGCCGATTTCCTGTGAGTTGATCGATTCTTTCTGGTGTAACGAATAGTCTCATCAAGCGAGTCGGTCAAGAGGATTTGACGAGCGCAGGCTCATGATGGCTCAGCGGACATCCAGAAGATTCCCAGTGACGAACGGCAGGTAGTGACGCAATATGTCGGCTGGATATCTCATTACATTGGGAGATGATCTCAAGCGGGGCTTGGCGACTTTTCCTGTCGAGCTGGCACAAAGACATGCCCGCTTCATCGAGAGCCGCCAGCAGGACGATGGAGGCTTTGGTGGACGAGTGGAAGCCCTCGATGGGACACCACTGGCTGCCGATGAAGCGACTTCCGACCTGTACTACGCTGCTTTTGCCGTGAGATCACTTGTGGCACTGGGGCAGCTTTCTCCTCAGGTGGCGCGGCGTGCCGGAAACTGGCTGAGCCAGGCCTGGTCGGCCCGGCTCAATGTCATCGATCTCGTGAGTTGGCTGTATCTGAGTGTGGTGCTCCAGATCGAACAGGGGATCGAAACGGTCTCGGTTCAAGCGGCCAACTCATCTGTGTCATCAGAGGATGTGCTGCAAGCGATCCACAGGCTCGAAGAACTTCGTCGGCCTGATGGCGGATATGCCAAATCGATGGAAGGTGTATCGAGCAGCACGTATCACAGCTTTCTGGCAGCGCTGGCTTATGAACTGGTGGGCCAGTCGCCACCCGAGATTGCCCGATTGATGGGCTTTGTGAAATCGCGCCAGCGGGATGATGGCGGGTTTGTCGAAATTGGTCCTATGAAGCGCAGTGGTACCAACCCCACAGCGGCTGCCGTCGCCTTACTGAAGATGTATGGCGAGATCACACCGGCACTCAAAAGTGATGTGGCAGGCTTTTTGAGTGATGTGAAAGCGAGTGATGGAGGTTATCTGGCGAACAGCCGCATTCCTTTCCCGGATGGATTATCAACCTTCACAGCTCTGGTGACATGTCGCACGTTGGACATTGAATCTCCCAGTCCCTGGAGAAGAGTCGGCGCGTTCATGAAGAGTATCGAAGTTCCTTCGGGAGGATTTCTCGCTGCTGGCTGGGATCGCGAAGCCGACGTCGAATACACTTTTTATGGATTAGGGATTCGTGCACTCATTGGGCTGGAAGCGAAAGCCGCTTCCTGAAGGTCAGTGGCATGCGTATTGGGAATATCAGTCTGGCTCATGGGCTGACGTTGGCTCCGATGGAGGAGCATACCAGTTTGCCCTTCCGGCTGATTTGCAAGCAGCAGGGAGCCAGCCTGGTTTGCAGTGAGCGGATCGATGCCAAAGATGTGGCCGAGCGGGATAAGCGCGCGATCAAGCTGCTCTCGACGACTTCGGCCGAGCGACCGGCTGTCGGTCAGATCAGCGGGAATGATGCTGCTCAGATTGGTGAAGCCGCCCGGGTCATTGAAGAACTCGGTTTTTCAATGGTCGATCTGAATTTTGAATGCCCGATCCGTCGTCTGGTGGGTCGTGGCGAAGGTGGTGCGCTGATGGGCCAGCCGCAGAGGATTGCCGAACTGGTGGCGGCAGCTAAGCAGGCGGTCTCGATCCCGGTGACAGTCAAATTGCGGACAGGCCCTAAAGCGGGCGAAGACACCGCTGTCGAAACAGCCCAGCGAGTCGAGCAGGCTGGCGGTGCGGCCATAATTCTGCATGCCCGCAGTGTCGAGCAGGCTTATCTGGGTGGGCCGGACTGGCAGCATGTGACGCGTGTGAAGGAAGCGGTTTCGATTCCGGTATTAGGAAGTGGTGGAGTGCGTACGCCTCAGGATGCCATCAGTTTTCTGGAATCGAGCGGAGCCGATGGTGTGGCGATTGGGCGGGGTTGTTTGGGGAACCCGTGGATCTTTCAGCAGGCCCGCACGCTGCTCTTTGGCAGTCGTGAGATTATTGAGCCGAGTCCTGCCGAGCGGGGGAAAGTGCTGCTGGCTCTGGTCGAGCATGAGTTCGAGTTTTATTCAGCTCATCTGGCCCAGAAGCGACTGGCTCGCACGGCTTGCTACTTTGCGAAGTTCCTCCCGGATTTTGCGGAGTTCAAGAAGGAAATCCACACCATCAAGAATCTCGCTCAGTTTCGCACACTGGTGCGGGAATGGTTCCGGCCAGTGGCTCGGTAGCCTCCTCTGCTTGACAGCCTGATTCGTGGCAACACACACTGCAGCGAATCGAAAACAGGTTTTCCAGTTCCTCAGGAGTCTCCCATGTCAGCGGCACGGAAGCTGAAAGATTTTTTCCAACAGTTGACGAACGGCGGGTTGCCTCTGGCTGTGTGGCTGCTGACATTCGCGCAGTTGATGTTTTCGATGGCGAAGCCAGCCCAGGCACAAGAAACCAAAACGCCCGCATTGTTCCATGTTTATTTTGGAACTTATACCTCGGGGACCAGTGAAGGGATTTATCGATCGACTTTCGATGCATCGACGGGCGCTCTTTCGACACCGGAATTGGTGGCTAAGGTGACCAATCCTTCGTTTCTGGCGATGCATCCGACGAAGCCGGTGATTTACTGCGTGAGTGAAGTGGCCGAATCGCTGCCAGGGAGTGAAGCGGGACGACCGACGGGGGCTGTGATTGCTTTTTCGCGGGAAGCGGCCAATGGTTCGCTGAAGGAACTGGGTTGGAAACCTTCTGGCGGAGCGGGGCCATGTCATCTTTCGGTCGATCTGGCGGGGAGTGCTTTGTTTGTTGCGAACTATGGCGGTGGCTCGGTGGCATCACTTCCGCTGAATGCGGAGGGTGTTCCTGAAAAACCCTCGTCGATCATGGTGCATGAAGGGTCGAGCATTAATAAACAGCGGCAACAGAAGCCGCATGCGCATTCGATCAATCTCGATCAGTCGAATCGCTATGCCTTTGCGGCAGATCTGGGTTGCGACAAGATCTTTATCTATCAATTCGACCCGGCGACCCGCACGCTCAAACCTCATGACATTCCTTCAGCACCTGTGGCGGCAGGTTCCGGGCCCAGGCATTTAGCGTTTCATCCCAATGGACGCTTCGCCTATGTGATTAATGAGCTCACTTCGACAATTACCGCTTTTAAGTACGACTCGACCAGGGGAGATCTGGAGCCGATTCAGACGGTCTCGACTCTACCTAAAGATGCGAATACGCCTGGCAATTCGACGGCAGAGATCGTGGCCCATCCCTCGGGGAACTGGCTGGTGGGATCGAATCGCGGCCATGACAGTCTGGCACTCTTCAGTATTCGGCCAGAGACGGGCGAATTGAAGCTGGTGGCCAATGTTCCCGCTGGTGGAAAGACACCCAGAAACTTTGCGTTCGACCCGACGGGCCAATGGCTCATCGCGGCTCACCAGGGGAGCAACAGCGTGCAGGTCTTTGCGTTCAACGCCTCGACAGGCACATTGACCCCGCAAGGAGAACCAGTGGCGATTGGTGCTCCGGTCTGTGTGCGGTTTGTGCCAATCAAGCCTTGATACAGCGGCTTTGAAGTTTTTCATGCTTGAAATGATGGTCAACGCATCCGTGGCACGAACTTGTGTTAAGTGCTTGATTTCATCCACCAAGCCACACGAATAGCCGCGAAAAGGGTTTGATGAAGAATTCAAACTCGCGCAGAATTTCGGCATATTCTTGATGACTGAACGCCAGGGCACTCTTTAGGATGCAAGCCGTCGGTGCTTCACGGCCAGAGTCAAATTTCGGATTCTGGATGGTGAATCATCATCGCGCGCTCCCTCTCCCTAAAGGTTCACTCATGACCCAGGCATGGCCCACTTATCCTGCTCCCCGCAAACTGGCTCTGGTGGTCAGTTGTGTGGACTATCGTCTGCTGGATGACATCGTCAGTTACCTGCATCTGGACAATATGACGAACCGGTACTATCACTTTGCGATTGCCGGGACTGCGCTGAGTTTAGTGGAGAAGTTACGAAAAGATGACTTTCAGCCACCTGAAACAGGCGATATCGAAAACTATGAGCGGGCCAATATCCAGTGTGAGACCGATTTGATGAAGTTGTTCGCTTCGTGGAAGCGGACATTCTTTGATCAGGTGAAAGCAGGATTGATTCTGACGAAACAGGGGATCTCGGATATCTATATTATACAACATGAGAACTGTGGTGCGTTTCGGATATATCTCGACAAAGACATAGAGACAAAATGTTGCCAGGAATCGGACGATCATGCATGTACTTTCGGCGCTGAGATCCGTATGCATCAATGGTATGCTGTAAAGCTTAAAGAGGAATTGAAACGAGACTGGGAATGTGTCGTTAAGTTATTATTAGAAGTCCATTCGCAGGACAGTGTGCAGTTAGAAGAGAAATGCAAAGCGATCAAACATCAATCAGCTTCCAGCGACCTTAAAGATACCAAGAACGAAAAACCTCAGATTCATCTTTTGTATATGACTCTTCGCGGAGAGGTTATCGACCTGGAAAAATGGGAATCGAAGGATTCACCTCTGAAAGTCAAAGAGAAGAAGAAATCCAAAAAATCTAAAGACACAAAGAAGTCCGAGTAGTTATTTATCGAGTTGATGGTTGATATCATGTCATTTACTCCCGTCTGTTTGCCTTTATATATTGCTGGTGAGCCGCTGGTGACGAGTCAGCCGCTCGAGGTGCGGTATCCTTATGATGGATCGCTGACGGGAACTGTCTCAACGGCCCGGCATGAGCATCTGGAAGCAGCGATCCAGGCGGCTCTCAAAGGTCATGCGCCTTTGAGTCGGTATAGCCGGGAGCAGGTTTTGCGACGCGCCAGCCTGATCTTTTCCCAGCGAACGGAAGAACTGGCCCGGCTGATGACGCGTGAGACGGGCCTAGCTCTCAGGGATACCAGAGCGGAAGCGAATCGTGTGTGCGATGTGCTCCATTTTGCTTCGATGGAGGCTATGGAATGCGATGATGCGACGTTCTGGGGAGATGTGACGCCGCCTGGCAAAATGCTCGGCAGCAGGAATCGCTCTGTCCATGTGATGCGTGAGCCTTTAAGGCTGGCGGCTGCAATCACTCCCTTTAATCATCCGTTGACACAACTGGCTCATAAGGTCGCTCCGGCGATAGCTGCTGGAACGCCGATCATCTTGAAGC
>JAIXUU010000177.1 GCA_027483405.1 Planctomyces sp.
ACTCTCAATCGTGCTGCGGTGGAAGAACTCTATCTGAAGACGTTGGCTCGCAAGCCGACAGAAGCCGAATTCAAAATGATGCGGGCCTATGTCGATGAACATGGCAACAACCCCGAGGCGGCTGTCGATCTCCTCTGGGCACTCATTAACTCCACTGAGTTCTTATCGCGCCGCTAAATAGATAGTCATCTTCGATAGCAATCGATAACCGTCGCTATCCATGAAATCAACGGCTTCGAACAATCCCGTTGAGCCCAGGCGACGATGCGAATTCAAATATCACGACAAAGTAATCATCTTTCGCTCTCAGCATGTAGGAACTCGAACATGTCTCCTGTCATTCACGATCTTGTTCAGCTTTCCCGCCATCAGCTTTCCCGTCGACGGCTGCTGCAGACCAGTGCTGCCGGCATGGGAGTCATGGCAGCCGGGGGTTTGTTGCCAGCCTGTCTGTCGGCTCACGCGGCTGATCTGCAGCAGAAGAAGCGTTCGATCATTGTTCTCTGGATGCAGGGGGCACCCAGCCAGTTCGAAACCTTCGATCCCAAGCCTGGCACAGAAACAGGTGGCCCAACCAAGGCAATTTCCACTGCTGCCCCGGGCATTCAGATTGCCTCGACCTTCCCACAAGTTGCCAAGATGATGAACGAGATTGCCTTGATCCGTTCACTCACCAATAAAGAAGGGAATCATCAGCGGGCCACATACCAGTTGCATACAGGCTACATTCCTACCGGTTCGGTCAAGCATCCTTCACTGGGGGCGAATATCTCCCGGCAGATTGCTCCTGCCGGGCAGGATCTGCCATCGCTGGTCACTATCGGGAATGCGATAGCCGGGATTGGTGCCGGGTATCTGGGAATCAACTACGAGCCTCTGCACCTCAATCAGGCCGGTAAGATTCCCGACAACGTCGCCATTGGAACCAGCACCGAACGCTTTGACCGACGGCTGGGTCTACTCGGCCAGATGGATCAGCAGTTTGCCGAACGGGGTGGAGCCTCTGTCGTGCAGACACACCGCGATCTCTACTCAAAGGCATCAGGGATGGCTCAGTCGAAGGATCTGCAGGTCTTCGACCTCGATGAAGAACCAGCCGCTCTCAAGGAGGCTTATGGCGATACCAACTTTGGGCGTGGTTGCCTTCTGGCGCGCCGTCTTGTTGAAGCAGGTGTCACCTATATTGAAGTGCGCGTGGGGAACTGGGATACCCATGCCGATAACTTTGATGCGACGACCCGGTTAGCGGGGGAAGTCGATCCGGCGGCAGCCACTTTGATTCGAGACCTCAAAGACCGTGGCCTGCTCGATTCGACACTCGTCGTCTGGATGGGTGAATTTGGCCGCACTCCCAAAATCAATGCCCGCACAGGTCGCGATCACTTCCCGAAAGCATTTAACGGCTTCCTCGCGGGAGCCGGTATTCGCGGTGGTCAGGTGATTGGACGCACCAACGCCGAGGGGACAGAGATCGAAGACCGACCCGTGACTGTGGGAGATCTCTTCACATCGATCTGTGCGGCTATGAAGGTCAATCCCAAGGATGAAACCATGAGCCCCCAGGGCCGACCTCTCAAAGTCATTGAATCGGGCGAAGTGATTCAGGGACTCTTCGCCTGATTGCCAGTGGCAGATTTTTTGAAAGTTGAAGGGTGGCCCGGCCAACTTGTGGCCGGGTTGTCGTGCAGTTCCACGACAACAAGAAGCCGCGCCATCCGCGTCACATTCTGGAGCCCTCGCTTGGTCTGCAGGGAGAGAGCAGATTGAGGGACATTCCAACCGATGTCTATCCGAGACAAAAGTTTCCGCGGGAACGCTCTTCGATAAGGAGTATCCGCGTGAGAGCCAATTGTTAATCGCACGCCCAAATGCGATCGAACTCGCCCTCATCCCGGCCTTCTCCCGTCGGAACGGGAGAAGGGGTAAATCGCTCGCCGATATCTGCGTGAGCGAGTGGTCGGATCACTTCATCGGCCATCTATCTGCATGAGATCCGCGTAATCCCACGGAAACATCTGGCTCGTTCTCCTCCTTTGTATGCGGCAGTCACTTGGTTTGGCTACAATATGGCCATGTGATGAATCTCCCGCAGGAAGACAAACATGGCCGAGCAGAAGCTGATTCTCATTATCGACGACGACCGCGAAATCGCATCGACTTTGCAGGCCGTCCTGCAGCATGCCGGTCACCGGGTGACGTTGGCTCCCAATGGTATGGAAGGCCAGAGGCTCATTGAATCGCTCTCACCTGACCTGGTGATTACGGACATGATGATGCCTCGCATGGGTGGCTTTCCGGTGCTGGAGTTCATCCGCACGCTCGCGAAAAAGCCCCGCGTCATCATGATCACTGCCAACGAAGGGGGTCGCCACAAGGCTTATGCCGAGATGCTGGGAGTCGATGATTACCTGCGAAAACCTTTTCCCATGGAAGCACTGGTCGAATCAGTCAACCGCATCTTCTCGCCCCCGGCCGATGCAGGGACTACTTCTGTTGGTGAAGATGCCGCCCCAAAGAAAACCACCCGGCGGAAAACCTCGTAATGGCCGGCAGTTTAATGGGTGGCGGTGGCTGGCCACGGTTTTAAGCCATTGAACAAGCCTTACGATCACTGCAAGCACTTCATCCTTGAAAATGGTGAAGTGCTTATTTTTTTCCAGTGGGAACGTCGAGATCGATGACGTTTCGTCCCTCGGCGACTGTTTTCTTCAGCGGCGAAGAAACTTCGGATCGATAGGCCGCAGGTATTGATCCTGCAACCTGCTGATTCGTGGAAACCTCTCCCTCAGCGACGACCAGCCGCTCGAAGTAGATCGTGTATTCTGCAGGACGCAAGGGGTCTGGAAGTTGATAACTTCCATCAACATCCACTGGCGCCATGGAGCCCTGCCCAATCATCGAATTGATGAAATAGACAGCCAGCCTCTCGGTGGGAGGGCCACCGCCAATCAGGACCTTTCCCTGAACTGCGCCCATGGGAGGCTTGGCCGGCCCGCAACCGGAAATGGTCACAATGGTCAGGCCGACAAACATCGAGAAAAGTACGTTGCGAAGGTCTCTATGGAACACGGGAATCCTGTCTATACCGTTTGATCAGTGCAATCCACGAATGTCGATGTCGATCGCGTCGAAGAGTCGACATGCTCACAAGCAAAGTAGGTGACTCGCCTCAGGAGAGATTGGAAGTCGAGAGACTAAAACTCACCAACCACCTGGCCGTCATCGCGAATGCAGAGCATCTTGAGCATCTGAAAATCAATGTTGTCCGAAACGAATCGAACAGCGCCATCGCCCAGCAGCACATGCACACCACCGGTATGGAAGGAGGTCAGCATGGTGTTATTGCGGTAGATCAGGTCATTCCCGGCATCGAAAATTCTCGAATTCGGCGGATGACGCACGCAGGTCGTTCCGGTCTGCCAGTGATCCGTACATGTCGTGTCGGTGATGGTCGACTGATTGCGAGCACCGAACCAGCCTCCAAAATAATTGGACGTCCGGTTCGATCCACCTGTAAACCCCGATTGCTCGGCAATGACGATGGTGTTGCTGGTTCCATCGGTCGCATTACGAATCCCGGTCGCCTGATTCATTCGCAGCATCCCCTGATTGCAGCTCCAGCCTTGTCCACAATCGCGATGACCGACAGTGGCAGGTGTCCAGGCAAAGTTCGGGGCGGCACCCATGATCCCGACATACTGAATCCCCATGCCATTCCCCTGATTGTTGAATGTCTGGGAGGCACCGCTGTTGCTGGTGTATGTCTGAGGGAAAATTTCCAGCGAACTCGAAGGGCACAGGTACCCTGAAAACACAAAGTTCCTCAATCGCTCATTGCCACCCGAATACGCCAGAGCAGGGTCGGTTCCTGCCGAAAAGTTCCCTGTCGAGAAGTTCAGACTGTTAAACAATGGGGCCTGATCCACATAAGGCAGCAAAGCGACACGCCAGTTCGTACCATTCTTCACACCCGCCTGAACGTAGATGTCACCGCCGCGAGTACCCATCGGGAAGACGCCTGCGACATCGTGATAGTTATGCAGCGCCAGACCCATCTGCTTCAAATTGTTGCGGCACTGGGTTCTTCGAGCGGCTTCGCGAGCCTGTTGCACGGCTGGCAACAGCAGGGCAATCAAAATGGCGATGATCGCAATCACCACCAGCAATTCAATCAGAGTGAATCCACGGCGAGACATAAGAGTGCTCCATGAGTAAAATAGATGAAGACACTAATGACCGCAGCAAAACCCGTACCTGGCTGAGATTCAAGCTCTTTGAATTGATACAACGCACACAAACGTTATTTTCAATCGATTTGATTGACTAAATGCCCGAGTCAATCTGAGTGTTATGAACGATTGTTTCGTCGGAGAAGTTGTTTGCAAGGCATCTCAATGCTTCAAAACAAAGCAGAAAGCCTCAACGTATTAGCATTGTCAATCCATCCGATAGGGATCGACGTTGGTGACACATGGATCAACGACCTTCGTGAGATCATTCGGGCTGCAGTTGAAAATCCTGCGTGGAGGATGCTGCCGGGATTGTGACCTTGAGTTCACTCTTCGTGTTGTAGCGGGCGGGGATGTAATCTTCCTTCATGGGGACTTTCTTCCCATCGACGAGTTCTTCCCCATATCGGCCGGGGATCTCCCGCTGCCCGAAGATTTCAACAATCTTCTCACCTGGCGAAACCTTGAGAGAGTATAAGCCATACTCGATTCGGCCAGCGGCTGATGACCCTTTACCATCGGCAGGATGGAATGCGATCTGCCCTTCGATCACAGGTTGATCGTTGACAGTCACAGTTCCCTTTACCTCGCTCTTGATGGGTGCAGGAGTGCAACCTGCCATTCCCCCTCCGACCGTCAATGCGAGGGAAAGAACAAGAATTGAAGCATATCGAAATGGAGATGACTCGGACATGACGAAGAGTTTCCGTACGGAAAGTAACTCGAAATGGAAACGATCAGCAACCTTGCCATCGATCTGTGTGGATTGCAGACAAATCGCCTGATCATTTCATTAAAAAAGTTGAGTGCTCAATATCACATAACGCTCAACTGCATATGTTGACCAAGGTCCCGGGCTCTTTAAAATTCGCCAATCGTCTCTCCGGTAGCGCGGGTTCCCAGTCCCTGGAAGGCGCCACGATCGATGTTTTCCGAAATGAAGCGGACGGCTCCATCAGCCATGAGAATGTGCACACCACCGGTATGCATGCTGCGAGCATAGTTTTCTGCGTTCCCGCTGCCAGTATTGGAGACGCACGGTGCTCGCGTGTTCGTTGTCGATTTGCAGCGATAAGTGCGGTCAACCACTGGAGAATTGGGAGTGTTGGCAGTTGAAAAGCCATACGAACCCCAGTTTGCACCACCCCAGTACCACCCGGCATCACCCCACCCTTCAGCCGTGGCATCGGACCGAATCAAAACTTCACCAGCAAGAATGGTATTGGAAGTCCCATCCGTAATGTCGCGGAATCTGCAACTTGAAAAATGCCAGAAGATGCCATTGAGGCCGGGAACTGTATCTGCGACAGGATTCCCGACGGGGACACTGTTATTGCCTGCGCAGACAACATAGTTGCCATGAAAACCAATCTGTCCGCCAATCCCTGTGAATGAACCAGAGAAGGGATCAGAAGGGCACATCAGTCCGGGAATTTTTACCTGCTTAACCGCATTGGAAATATCCTGAACATTCGCAGGCGTCTGTGCCATATACGTGTTGTAAAGAGGGGCTTGATCGAACTCAGGGAGAATCTGCTGCATCCAGCAATCGCGGTTGAGACGGACACCACCGCGAACCCCGTATGGAAACATGCCTGCCCGATCGTGGTAGTTATGAAGTGCCAGCCCTAACTGTTTCAGATTGTTGCGGCACTGTGTTCTTCGAGCCGACTCCCGGGCCTGCTGGACTGCGGGCAGAAGGAGTGCAATCAAGATCGCAATAATCGCAATCACCACCAGCAATTCAATCAAAGTAAATCCACGCCGACGCATGAGACATCTCCACGAAAAACGAAAAGTAAAATATGGACAATGCTTGATACAGCAAGTTTTATACCCCAGGGATGTAGAGAATATTGAATTGATTCCACGCACGGATCATCGAAAAGTGCTGCTCAGCGATTGATAACATGCACCGTCAGTAGCGATTCACTGCTAAAGTTGTTTGCAGCAGTTCTCCATGCGGGGCAATCCGCTGCACGGAAAATTGGCAGTCGTATTCAGCTCAGTTGGCATTTGGGATTGCTGAAGGTCGGCAAATGCCGTCACTAGCGATAAAAATCTTCGTGCCATGGCGGGGTGCAAAGATCAACGCTTTGTACAATAAACGAGCCCCGTGGCAACCAGATTCATAGTGATCCGGAATCCAAGATCGACGGATTCTCAACACTGATCGTTGGCTGCCACATCGAACCAGAGCCGGATCCTGGTTCCGTCTTCCTACATACAATTTGGCGTCATGGCCCCGATGGATGGCCCTGGCCAACTGGTGCCCAACTCTTAGTAGCCGGGTGAGGGTCTTCCGCTCGATGTTGATCAGTCAGCAGGTCTTCTGCAGGAGTGGCGATTGTCTCCCAGTAGCCAGAGATCCAGGGCGTCCTGCGATGAAGCCGCTTGTTGATCGCTGGCCCAATACGTTCGGACTCACCCTTATCCCAACCTTCTCCCGTCGGAACTGGAGAAGGAGTCAGGAACCTTCGCGGCGGATGTCTTGCAGAGCCAACGGGGTCTATGTCCCACTCTTGAGCTGCTCCACCCGCAGCGCCTCGATCTTGCGAAGCAGGGCATTGACGTCGGCTTCCTCCAGAGTGCAGGTTCCCTGCCAGCGCAGGCGGCTCTCGCGATCAAACAGCAGCACCTGTGTCGCTCCTTCAGCAGCACCGTATTGGGTCTTGAGAATGTTCTCAAAGTCGAGCCACACGGGAAAATCGGGCGAGCCCTTTTTGAATTGCTTGATGATCACGGGCCGCAATGGTTCTGGGATCTTGTCTCCCAGCAAAGCCACCGGAATGACAAAGACTTCGGGTGATGGACCGCGGGCACCGGCGACTGGCCGGACGGGAGCCTTGGCACTTTCTGCAGGAGGCAAACCTTCAGCCGTCGGATGAAACGCCAGATGCAACTCCGTTCCCAACTCTTTGGAGTTCTTCATCGCCTTGCGATCCCCATAAATGAGGACCGTCACGCCCTCTCCCGCAGCACCGACGGCATGCTTCTCGCCGAATTGATCGACCAGCATGGGGCGATCTTCAGCCCGGCCCGGCAGGATCATCCCACACCACAACCCCAGGCACAGCAGAGCCATGATCTTGTTGCAAGAGACTGAAGTTCTCATAGCCGATTCTCTGGAATGACTGCTTCCCGAAGTCCTACGACCCAACGACCAGATATTCCACCCACGAAGTGCGAGAAATTCGGGTGAGGTGGAACAATTGGTCGTCCACTATCATGAAATGTTGTAGTACAGCCTGACCCAAAACGACAATGGCAACTCGCGATCACTGCTGTCTCCGAGTCGCGTCTGAATGCTTTCTGCTGTCGATTTGAGCGATGAAATTGGCCGCGCATTTGGTCGGAAGCTGCTATCACGATAAACTTTCCTGACGAAAACCAGCGAGCAAATCTTTCAGAGTTCAGGACGAAATCGAGATCAGGGCGGAATACCGAGTGAGCGATAGTCCCTCTCTGCAGTCCTTAGTCCCCAGGCTTCGTCAGCACCCTGGTATCCAGGCCATTCTCGAAAGTCTGGGGCAAGGCAATAGCGGCACCGTCGACGGTGCGTGGGGATCAAGCTGCGCACTCACCACCGCCTGTGTGGCGACTTCCACTCCCGGCCCTGTCATTGCCATCCTGCCCCGAGCGCGCGATCTCGAAGATTTCGCTGGCGATCTCACCAGCTTTCTGGGCCAGCCACCACTGGTATTCCCTGCCTGGGAATCGCTCCCCAGCGAACAATCGACCAGCGACCCGATTCATGGCGAGCGGCTGCGTCTGCTCAAACAACTCGAAAGCGAAGCACCCCCCCAGCTCGTCCTGACTTCGATTGCCGCCACCTTACAACCAGTTCCCGCCCGGCAATCCCGCCAGAAGTCGATGCGTCGCTTTCGTGTGGGGGATGAACTCCCGCTCGAATCGACATCTGAATGGCTGATTTCTTTAGGCTTCGAGCGCGTGCTTTCGATCGAAACCCGTGGCGAGTTCAGCATTCATGGGGGGATTGTCGATCTCTGGACAGCCGACCTTGAGCACCCCATCCGTATTGAACTCTTTGGCGACGAAATCGAATCGGTCCGCACGTTCGATGTCGAATCTCAACGAAAGCTGGCAGATCTCGATGAGATCGAAGTGAGTGTGCTCGATCTGCGCCGCTTGCCGCAGGAGCAGACGCCCACATCGCTCGACGATCCCTTTCCGACCGAACATTTCTCCGGCAGCTGGCCAAAAAACACGGTTGTCGTCCTCGTCGATCATGCCGATATCCGTCACGAAGCCCAGGCGTATCTCGAACGACTGGGTGACCGACGTGGCATGTTTTCCAGCGAATCATCTTTGCAGAAGATGCTGCAGTTCCCTTCGCTGAATATCGCACCATTGCTTGCCGATGGTTTTGACACGACCTGTCATCTGCAGGTTGAATCGGTCGAGAGGCTCACCGGCCCCAAAACCGAAGCCTTACGAGAACTCTGCACCATTCTGCAGCCCGATGAGCATGTCCTCCTGGCTTGTCATAATGCCGCCGCCATCGAACGCATGCAGGAACTGCTGGATGGTCTCGAGGAAGCACAAAAACCCCGCATTCGCTTGTGCGAAGGGACCATCACCCGTGGCTTTCGTCTCACATGGGAGCGTTTGGTTGTCCTTTCCGATCATGAACTTTTTGGCCGGGTCGAAGTCCGGCGGACTGCCACTCGCACCAGGCTGGAAACACGCGCCATCGACAGCTTCCTCGACCTCAACGAGGGAGATCTGGTCGTGCATCTGTCGCATGGCATCGGGCGATTTCTCGGGATGCAGATTCTCGCCAAAGGGGATCAATCCGAAGAGCACATGCATCTCGAGTTCAAGGATGGTGCCAAACTCTTTGTCCCTGTTGCGCTGATACATCTGGTGCAAAAGTATGTCGGCGGGCAGAAAACGGCTCCCGAACTTTCCAAACTGGGCGGAACGGCCTGGGCTCAGAAGAAAAAACGCGTCGCGGAAGCTGTCACCGATATGGCGGCTGACATGCTCCGTCTGCAGGCCGAACGGGAATTGCAGCCGGGGATTGCCTACCCGCCAGACAGCCACTGGATGGAAGAGTTCGAAGCCTCGTTTCCTTACATCGAAACGATCGATCAGTCAAAAGCCATTCTCGATATCAAACGCGATATGGAACGCCCCCGGCCTATGGAAAGGCTCATTTGCGGCGATGTCGGCTTTGGTAAAACCGAAGTCGCCATGCGTGCTGCCTTCAAAGCAGTTGATGGCGGCAAGCAGGTCGCCGTCCTGGTCCCCACGACAGTCCTGGCAGAACAGCATTATCGCAGCTTCAGCAGCCGCTTTGCCGAGTTCCCGATCAACATTGGTCAGCTATCCCGCTTCCGCAAGAAGACCGAGCAAAAGCTGACACTCAGCGGGTTGATGGATGGCTCGGTGGATCTCGTGATTGGGACGCATCGACTCGTCCAGTCCGATGTCCACTTCAAAGATCTCGGCCTGCTGATCATTGATGAAGAGCAGCGCTTTGGCGTCGAAGCCAAAGAGCGGCTCAAAAAGCTGCGCACGCAGACCGATATTCTCACCTTGAGTGCGACACCCATTCCGCGAACATTGCACCTCTCGCTCATTGGTGTGCGCGATATCTCGAATCTCGAAACTCCACCACAAGATCGCATGGCGATTGAAACCCGCATCTGCCGGTTTGATCCCACACTCATCCGTCAGGCAATTGTCCGCGAACTCAATCGCGGCGGGCAGATCTACTTCGTCCACAATCGCGTTTACAACATTCAGACGATGGCCGAACGTATTCGTTCGATTGTGCCCGAAGCCCAGGTGGGTGTGGTGCATGGCCAGATGAACGAACACGAAATGGAAGAGGCGATGCTCGGATTCGTCCGTGGCGATCTTGATGTCCTTGTGGCGACAACAATTATCGAAAGTGGCCTCGATATCCCCAATGCGAACACCATTTTCATCAATCAGGCCGAACATTATGGCCTTGCAGAAATGCACCAGCTTCGCGGCCGCGTGGGTCGATACAAACACCGCGCCTATTGCTACCTGATGGTCGAAGAAGGGAAGATCCTCTCACCTCAAGCCACCAAACGGCTCAAGGCGATTGAGGAATTCAGCGAGCTGGGTGCCGGCTTCAAAATCTCGATGCGTGATCTCGAAATCCGTGGGGCCGGGAACATCCTCGGGACGGAACAGAGCGGGCACATCGCCATCGTGGGTTATGAACTCTACTGCCAGCTTCTGGAGAATGCCGTCAGGGCTTTGAAGCGGGAACCTCTCAAAGAACATCGGCATGTCGATGTCGACCTCCCGATCTCGGCATTCATCCCCAGTGAATACGTTCCGCCGGGCCGATTGAAAATCGAGATGTATCGGAAGCTGTCGCAGGTCATTTCGATGGAAGAACTGCGCCAGTACGAAACCGAGATCAAAGATCGCTTTGGCCCGGTTCCCAAGCCTGCCCAGCGGATGATCGACCTGCGGGAAATTCAGCTCCTGGCCAGCCGGTGGTCGATTGATCGAATTCATCTCGAAGGGGGCTACTGTGTCTTCAGTTATCGCCTCCCTCGCAAAATCGAAAAGCTGGCTCAGGAAACACCTTTCACACTCCGGGTCGTCGATGACCGCCAGGCGCATCTCGTTCTTCCCCGTGGCTACGAGACTGGCCTCAAGCTGCTCAGGCTCATTCGCAAAGTCCTCGATCCCACAGGGGAGTTTGCTCCCCGCAAAGGAGAAGACACGGCTCAGGTTGCCGCCGAGTAACGACTGGAAAAAGTCGCCAGGTCAACCGGCTCTGTCTTTAGCAACCAGCATGCGATAGTTTGGAATCAAATTGACGATCACATGGAGCAGGCAAAACATGATGAACACATCGCGAAATCACAGCAGGCACTGGGCATTCCTCCCGGCCATGATCTGCCTCACCAGTCTGAGTCTTGTGCATGAGGCGATGGCTCAGCCCGCCAGTGAAGCGACATTTCTTTCCAATCAGCGGCAGGTGAGCTTCGGCTTACCACGCGCTGGCGAAGGCTACTTCTCTCCCGATGGCCAGTGGATTGTCTATCAGGCTTATCCCGTCGGCTATCCGTTCTATCAGATCTATGTGCAGAAGCTCGATGAAAAGACCCCCAGGCTCTTGAGTACCGGGCGCGGCCGCACCACCTGTGCGTACTTTACCCCCGATCAGAAGCGGATTCTTTTTGCTTCGGCCCATACCGATCCCGCAATCGACCTCACGGAAAAGAAAGCCCGCGACGAAGCCGCTCAAGGGGGCCGCCGCCGCTATCAATGGGATTTCGACCCCCACATGGATCTCTACACCATCAACTTCGATGGCACAGGGATGCAGCGATTGACTGATACTCCCGGTTACGATGCCGAAGGAAGCTATTCAGCCGACGGCAAGCAGATTGTCTTTACTTCCAACCGCGATGGCGACGCCGATCTGTACCTGATGGATGCCGATGGCTCGAATGTCCGCCAGTTGACCAATACGCCCGGCTACGATGGCGGCCCGTTCTTTTCACCCGATGGTCAATGGGTCATCTTCCGCAGTGACCGCGAAAAGGAGCACATGCTCCAGCTCTATGCGATTTCGGTCGATGGCAAGCACGAAGTGCAGCTCACCAAAAACCTCGATGAGGTCAACTGGTGCCCGTATTTCCATCCCGATGGCAAGTCGCTCATCTGGTCGCGAGCCGATTACTCGAAAGGCCCCGCCAGTGCCAAGTTCAAACTCTGGTGGATGCCGATTGAAACCACCAGCACCACCTTCACGGCGGGCACTCCCCGGCAGATCACTTTCGGCGATGCGACCGATGTCCTCCCCGTCTTCAGCCCCGATGGAAAACAACTCCTCTGGACCTCCACCCGCGGCTCCGACGCCACCAGCCAACTCTGGCTCGCCGACTGGAAAACCCCCTGATCATCCGACGCCCTGCGATTTTTATATGTTGTGATCATCCGCAAAGAACGCCCCCAGTCGTAGGGTCCGCTAAGCGGATCATCTTCCACCGACCACCACCACCGCTCAGGTCGTCCGGGAGTCCTCTCTCCGGAAACCTCGCCCGCGTTTTCGTGGGAGAGCCACTGCATTGAATTTCAAGCGACGATGGGTTGTGGTTGCCAGGGTTTCCGGTCGTGGAGGATGGCATTTAGTGGTTATCAACCTCGTCGCTCTGCTCGTATAAATCGTATGAAACGCCATCGACTTGACCAGAAGCCAAAGGCTTGCCAGGTATTGTGTTCTCGTATTCCTGAAATATCTGGGACACTGACTTGTTATTAAGGTTCTCGTAAGCTCCTTCCAAGTCATAAAGTGCAAAGTAATGTCTGAAAATAGAGCCAAGTTTCCTTCGTGAAGTTATGGATAATTGTGTCCCAGCCAAGTTCACGGATTCGACTATTTGTTTCCATGTTTCACATGAAATCATGACCTCTTCTTCTTTAGAACTGGAATTTCTATGTGACATGAAAACCTTCCTCCGTTCTTACAAGCGGAAACGACGCCAGTTTTCTCATCAATATACACAATTGATATGCTAAGTGTTTTTCGCAGGGTGGCGCAGACGTGGCTTTGCACGTCTGGGTGACGATCGTCACAAGAAAGACTCTGCGAAACTCGGCTTCGTGCCAATGACCCGATGGATTTGTTCCGCAGCAGCGATAATCGCTCCTCGACAGCGACCATGAGCATCCCGCGATGAAGCCGCTGGTCGATTGCTATCCTTAAAGGTTCACACTCGCCCTCATCCCGGCCTTCTCCCGTCGGAACGGGAGAAGGGGGTAAGAATGCTCGTGTGTTTAGCGGCGTTACTTCACCACGAAATTCATCATCCGGCCTGGGACATACACCTTCTTCACAATCGTCTTCCCTTCCAACTGACTGCTCACATGCGGGTCGCTTGCGGCTGCCGCTTCTACGACTTCTGCCGTGGCATCCTTGGCAATCACAATCTTGCCGCGAACCTTGCCATTCACCTGCACGGGGATCTCGATCGTGGCTTCTTCCAGTAACGTCTCATCGAACTGTGGCCAGGGCTCATAAGCCAGCGATTTCTCATGCCCCAGCACTTGCCACAACTCTTCTGCCAGATGTGGTGCCATGGGCGATATGAGCAGCACAAACTTTTCCATGGCGATTTTGGGCCGCACGTCAGCAGCAGTGAACTCGTTCACAAACTCCATCATGCGGCTGATGGCCGTATTGAACGACAGCCGCTCGATGTCGTCTGTCACCGCCTTGATCGTCTTGTGCAAGATCCGATTCTGTGCAGGGGTCGGCTCGACATTCTGCACCTTCGAGTTGAGCACGACCTGGTCGAGTTGATCATCGACAATCAGTCGCCACACGCGACCCAGAAAGCGATAGATCCCTTCGACACCCGACATGCTCCACGGCTTGGTCGCTTCCAGCGGCCCCATGAACATCTCATATAACCGCAGCGAGTCGGCTCCATACTCCTTCACCACCTGATCGGGATTGATCACGTTCTTTCGCGACTTCGACATCTTGAATGAACGGGCATCAACCACAATCTGCGGATCGTTCTTGAGGACAAAACTGTCCCCCTGCTTCTCGACATCTTCAGCGGTCAGCTTCACTGTGGTGACAGCATTTCCCTGAGCATCGAGCAATCGCCCAACATCCACACCCTTCGCAGAAACGAACTCGCCCGTGGGATTCTTGAAACCCACAAACTCCATCTCACCCAGAATCATCCCCTGATTCACCAGCCGCTGGAATGGCTCGGCATGGGTCACATGCCCGCGATCAAAGAGCACCTTGTGCCAGAATCGCGAATAGAGCAGATGCAGCACCGCATGCTCCGCACCACCAATGTAGAGATCGACCGGCAGCCAGTACTTCTCCTTCTCTGGATCAATGAACCGCTCGCTGTTCTTGTTGTCGCAGAAGCGCAGGTAGTACCAGCAGCTCCCCGCCCACTGAGGCATGCTGTTGGTTTCCCGCTTGAGCTTCGTGCCGTCTTCGGCGGTGGCGTAGAGCCACTCCGCAGGGGCTTTCGAAAGCAGCGGTTCAGGCGTGCCGGTCGGCTTGAAGTCTTCCATCTCGGGGAGCTTCACCGGCAGCTCACTCGCACTGACGGCCCGCACCATCCCCGTTGGCTCACCCTGGGCATCCAGTTCATGCCAGATGGGGAATGGCTCGCCCCAATAACGCTGACGACTGAAGAGCCAGTCGCGAAGACGATAGTTGACCGCCTTCTTGGCGACTCCCTTGGCCGCCAGATCAGCGACGATCTGCGCCTTCACCTCGTCTGTCGTGAGGCCTGAGTAAGGCCCGGAATTGACCGCAATCCCAGCCCCTGTAAAGCCAATCAAGCCTTCACCAGGTGCCTCAGGCGGAGAAACCACAGGAATCACCGGAATACCAAACAAGGTAGCAAATTCGAGGTCGCGCTCGTCATGCGCGGGGACGGCCATGATCGCGCCGGTGCCGTAACTCATGAGCACATAGTCAGCAATCCAGACCGGGATTTTCTCACCATTGACGGGGTTGATGGCGTAGCCGCCGGTGAAGACGCCCGATTTCTCTTTGGCGAGATCCGTCCGGTCGAGGTCGCTCTTGAGCGAGGTCTTCTGGCGGTAAGCCGCCACATCAGCGACTCGATCTTCACTGGTGATCGCATCGACCAGCGGATGTTCGGGGGCCAGCACCATGTACGTTGCCCCGAAGAGGGTATCAGGCCGGGTGGTATAGACCCGGAGCTTTTCCCCACCAGCGGCCGATTTCCCACGCCAGCTGGCCGGATCAATCACAAAATCAACTTCCGCCCCTTCGCTGCGACCAATCCAGTTCCTTTGCAGCAGCTTGATCGACTCAGGCCAGTTGACGTGATCGAGTTCCCCAATCAGACGCTCGGCATAAGCCGTAATCCGCAGCATCCACTGCTTGAGATTTCGCCGCTCGACGGGATGATTCCCGCGATCGCTCTTGCCGTCGGCGGTTACCTCTTCATTGGCGAGCACGGTTCCCAAAGCAGGGCACCAGTTGACAGGGGCTTCGTGAATATAGGCCAGTCGATGCGCATCCTGATACTTGCGGACAGCCTGTTCACCCTGGGTCTTCACTTCTGCAGGGATGGGCAATTCGCTGATCGGGCGGCCGCGACCGGTTCGCACCTGGCCATCCGGCCCTGTCCACTCGCAGGTTTCGTCGTACCAGGTGTCAAAGAGCTGGAGGAAGATCCACTGCGTCCAGCGGACGTAATCCGGATCGGTCGTGGCGAGTTCGCGTTCCCAGTCGTAGCTGAAGCCCAGGCTTTTGAGTTGCCGCTTGAACGTGGCAATGTTCTTTTCGGTCGTAATCCGGGGATGCGTCCCCGTCTCGACGGCATACTGCTCGGCCGGCAGGCCAAACGCATCCCAGCCCATGGGGTGGAGCACATTTTTCCCCCGCATGCGGGCAAACCGGCAGGTGATATCGGTCGCGGTGTATCCTTCGGGATGTCCCACATGCAGCCCATCTCCCGAAGGATAAGGGAACATGTCGAGGACATACATTTTGGGCTTTGAAACATCCATTTCCGTGCGGAAAGTGGCGTGCTGGTCCCAATAGGCCTGCCATTTGGGCTCAATGCGGGCGGCGTCATAACGAGGCATAATGAATCAAACCAGCTGAAAGAGGGTGAATCAATGATCACAAAGTCCTGAACCAGAGCCACCAGTTTAGACCCCGCCAACCATTCCTGCCACGAAGCCACCCTCCCTCAAATCAACTTCACCATTTTCCCGCTGCGCGCCCGGCTGTTGTCATGCGAGTGTTGGTCATTTGGTATTGGGTATTGGGAGTTTGGAGTTGGGTGGCACGACCCTGGAGGCTTTGCGCAAGGGCGTGGTCTTTGCGTTCATCAACTTCTCATTTGTTGCACCGCTGGATTGCTTCGTGCCATGCTCACGGCCCCACGGGAGGCCCGGCCATGCGTGTGTCCTACCAAAATCCTTGTTACTGCCTTGGGTGGCACGACCCTGAAGGCCCAAAAATCAAAACACAGCGCAAGGGCGTGGTCAACAGACGTGTGGTAAGGGTCAACCGGGTGGTGGGGGTTTAATAACTGCATCCGCCCGATGGTCATTTCGTCGCTGGTGGATTGTTCGCCGAATACGTTCGAACTCACCCTCATCCCGGCCTTCTCCCGTCAGAACGGGAGAAGGAGAAAAAACCCTTGCCCGCTTCTGCGTTAGCATTGTGCCATCAGACAGCCTTCCAGCCCAGACTCCTGTGCGATTGTCACTTCCATCCCGCCGATCAGATCTGATCAGGGAGAGCGTCAACTGGTCATCATCCGGGAAAGCACCGGATCGAACAGTTGCCATCCAATTCTCGAAAAAGGAGCCCGTTCCATGGGCCGGTTTCATCATCAGAATAAACTGTTACTGCTCCTGCTATTCCTGACGGGAGCCTGGGTATCACTACGATTTTCAACCATGCCACCAGCCGCTGCCCAAGCGTTGCCATCGCGGAATTTTGCTGTGGTCGAACTCTTTACTTCGGAAGGTTGCAGCAGTTGCCCGCCCGCCGATGAAGTTCTTGCAGGGCTCGTTTCGCAGAATCCCTCACGTTCTTCCGGCGAGGTCATCGCACTCGGCTTTCATGTCGATTACTGGGATCGACTTGGCTGGAAAGATCCCTTCTCGAGTGCGGCAGCCACCCGCCGCCAGCATGCTTACGCTTCTCAGTTTGGCAATGACCAAGTCTACACCCCGCAATTGGTGGTCAACGGTGCGATTGGCTTCGTGGGCTCGAAGAAAACTTTGGCTGAAAAAGCTGTCGAAAGAGCTCTCACGTTATCACCACAAGTTCACCTGGCCATCGAGCGGGCACCCTCGACTTCATCCTCAGTAAAATCATTGAGCGTCACGACAAAATTGTCCAAGGCGCCTGGCGAGGCCATGGCTGAGAAGTATCAGGTTCTGCTGGCTCTGGTCCAGAAATCAGCGACAACCAACGTCAAGCACGGCGAAAACAGCGGTCTTCAACTCCGGCACGTCAACGTCGTCCGGGACTTTGCCGTGCAGGAGGCGAAGCAACCATCGGTCACGAACCAGTCGATCCAGAATTCATGGCAGTTTCCGCTTCCTGCGGGCGTATCACTTCAGGATCTGGAATTGGTCGCAGTCGCTTATGACGCACAGAGCCATCAGGCCGTCGGGGCGACACGTCTGGCTGTTCAGTGAAGGCTTTCGGGGGAACTCTCTTCAGTCCCTGCTCACAGCCAGCCTTCCATCAACCCCACCCAGCCTGCTCTTCCACCAGCTTTCCCCCTTTCTCCCTTCCCGCCTTCTTCCCTTCCAAAACAACCTCTCTTGACAGTTTTGCCGCTTTTCCTTGGACTTCACTTCCATGGATCGAGTTGACGAAGTTCGGAGAACAGCATGAAGTATCTCGTGACCGGGGCCGCTGGCTTTATTGGCTTTCATACCACAAAGAAACTCATCGCCCGGGGCGATACCGTCGTCGGGCTCGACAACCTCAACGATTACTACCAGGTCAGCCTCAAGCACGACCGCCTGGCCCAGCTCAAAAATCTGCCGGGCTTCGCATTCGAGCAGATCGAATTGGCCGATCGACCAGCCATGAAATCACTCTTCGAACGCCACCAGTTCGATGTGGTCATTCACCTGGCGGCTCAAGCCGGTGTCCGCTATTCGCTCACCAATCCACAGGCCTACATCGACAGCAATCTCGTCGGCTTTTGCGAGATTCTCGAAGGCTGCCGGCATTCCGGCGTGAAACATCTTGCCTATGCGTCGTCATCCTCGGTTTATGGCGGCAACACCAAAATGCCCTTCTCGATTCACGACAACGTCGATCATCCCGTCAGCCTCTATGCCGCCACCAAAAAAGCCAACGAGCTGATGGCCCACACGTACAGCCACCTCTTCCGGCTCCCCACCACCGGCCTCCGATTCTTCACCGTCTACGGCCCCTGGGGAAGACCCGATATGGCCATGTGGATTTTTACCAAGGCCATTCTCGAAGGTCGCCCCATCGATGTCTTCAACGAAGGGAAAATGCGGCGAGACTTCACCTTCATTGACGATATCGTCGAAGGGGTCGTCCGTGTCGCCGACAACATTCCGGTTCCAAACACCAGTTGGCAGAGCGATCATCCCGATCCCGCCACCAGTTCCGCCCCCTATCGCGTTTACAATATTGGCAACAATCGCCCTGAAGATCTGATGGAAATGATTGGGATTCTCGAATCCTGCCTCGGGAAAAAAGCCGAAAAACGACTCCTCCCCATGCAGCCAGGCGATGTCCCCGCCACCTATGCCGATGTCGATGATCTCGTCAAAGATGTCGGTTTCAAACCCGCAACTCCACTCGCCACAGGGATCCAGCGATTCGTCGACTGGTACCGCTCCTACCATAAAATTCCTGCGTAGAACCATTTCCACTCTGGCGTTGCCTTCGAAAGACAGGATACTTCGAACGGGCAATAGGGTTCTTCGACGATTTCTGCAGAGTGAATTGAGAAAGTCAGTCCCATGAAACTGGTGGTTGTAGGCACAGGGTACGTCGGTCTGGTGACGGGCACCTGCTTCGCCGAAAGTGGTAACGAAGTCACCTGTGTCGATATCGATGCGGGCAAAATCGAGCGGCTCAAGCAGGGGATCATTCCCATCTACGAGCCTGGCTTGACCGAACTCGTCTTGAGAAACTCACAGGCAGGTCGTTTGAAGTTCACCACCGATCTCGTCTCTGTCGCTCCTGAAGCCAAATGCCTCTTCATTGCGGTCGGAACTCCCCAGGGAGACGATGGTTCGGCCAATCTGACAGCTCTCTGGAAAGTGGTCGATCAGATCGCGCCGCATGTGGCCCGCGATGCCGTCGTTGTGATTAAAAGTACTGTTCCCGTCGGCACCAATCGTCAGACGTGGGAGCGTTTGAAGGAAAAAGCCGGTCGCGAGATCGATGTCTGTTCCAATCCCGAGTTTCTGAAAGAAGGCTGCGCGATCGACGACTTTACCCGGCCGGATCGTGTCGTGGTGGGTGTGACCAGACAACCCGTCGCCGATGTGCTGCACGAGCTTTATCAGCCGTTCCTGCGAACGGAAAATCCCTTCCTGGTCATGGGGCTGGAAAGTGCCGAGATGACCAAGTATGTGGCGAACTGCATGCTCGCCACCAAGATCAGCTTTATCAATGAGATGGCCAATCTCTGTGAAGCCGTCAACGCGAACGTCAACGATGTTCGCCGGGGAATTGGCCACGATCAGCGGATCGGTTTTCAGTTCCTCTTCCCGGGGGTTGGCTACGGCGGTTCCTGCTTCCCGAAAGATGTACGTGCCCTCATTGCTGTGGCCAGTCGATTTGGGCTTCCCTCAAAAATGCTGCATGCTGTCGATGAAGTGAACAACCTCCAGAAGGAAGTTCTCTTCTCCAAAATCCATCAGCGATTTGGTGGCGATCTGGCCGGTAAAACCATCGCGATCTGGGGGCTGTCGTTCAAACCCCGCACTGATGATATCCGCGAAGCACCGGCACTCGTCTTGATTGATCAACTGCTCGCTCAGGGAGCCACGATCAAGGTGCACGACCCCGTCGCCCATGAAAACGTCGAAGCCATCTATAAAGACCGGCTCACTTACTGCAAGCATCACTACGATACTCTCGAAAACGCCGATGCACTGGCCATCGTGACTGAATGGCAGCAGTTCCGAAATCCCGATTTTGACTACATCAAGCACAAACTCAGACAGCCCATCATTTTCGATGGCCGCAATCTGTACGATCCCAAACTCATGGCCGAACGAGGCTTCGAATACTCGGGCATCGGTTTAAAAGCCGCCCAATAACCCGCCTCGCCTGGTTGGATGGTCATGATGTAGGCGTCACGTAGGGTGCATGCAGTTCCGACGGAATGTTCCATCAGGACTACGGAGTTCGCTCACCCAGGGGATCAGTCGTCGTGAGTGTCAGTGGCACCTCGATTTCCTGACCATCGCGAACGATCGTCAAACGAACGACATCGCCCGGCTTTTTATCTTCGACGTAACCGAGAAAATCATCAGCCGTCGAAATCTTGCGGCCATCAACGGCCATAATTCGGTCGGCAGCCGCACGATCGACAGATTCACTGATGAATGGCCCACGCCGGGCGCGAACGACTTTCGGGCCTCGTAACCCCGCACGTTCCGCTGGCCCGCCGGGCTTCATTTGAGCAATCAGCAGGCCTTTCTCCGTCTCATAGACTTTGGTGATCCCCACTTCAGGGCGCACGACTTTTCCATAAGCGAGCAGTTGCGGCACCACCCGCGTGACCAGATTCACAGGAATCGCAAACCCCACACCGGCACTTTGACCCGATGTCGTCGCAATGGCCGTGTTGATGCCAATCAGCTTGCCGTGAGCATCGAGCAAGGGCCCGCCGCTGTTTCCGGGATTGATGGCGGCATCAATCTGAATGATCGAGCGGATCGTGCGATTGCCATGAATCTGCAACGATCGATTGAGATTCGAAATAATCCCGGTGGTTAAGGTGCGTTCGAGACCAAACGGGTTTCCCAGTGCAAAGACCCGCATCCCGGCTCGAAGTTTTCGCGAATCGCCAAATTCCACGGGATAGAGCTGATCTTCTGGAGCTTCGAGCTTCAGGATGGCAATATCGTTGACAGGATCAGCTCCCACGATGGTGGCATCGAATGATTCGCCCGAATAGAGCGTTACACTGATCTGTGTGGCCCCTTCGACAACGTGATTATTGGTCAGCACATGGCCTGCTTTATCAATGATCGAACCCGAACCACTCCCTTCGGATTGCAGTTCGAGCAGCGAGAACCGGCCCGATTGCACCGCTTTCGTCGTAATGTTCACCACACTGCGGTTCGCGGCCTGATAGACCGCAATATTCACCGCTTCTTCCGGCGTCAGACCATCCGCCATATAGATGGGCTTGACCTTCGGTTGATTGGCTTCATCTTCTTCGCTGTAAGGGGTCGATTTGAAGCGGGCACCGCGGTCCTGAGCCACTGCCAGACCGTGGGCCTCGAAAGTGGATGGTTGCAGCCACCAGGCAGTGAGCACACTGGCGGCCAGGGCCGAAATGAAACTGGCAAATATCACTTTGGTCATCATGAAGTCTCCCAACCGAATGCGAACCTTTCTTCTATAAGAGATTTCGACCAGACCAACAAGACGGGTCGGGAGCAGCCTATCGGCCGGAGCGAAGTGGCCAGATCGATTTTCGGCAATCTCTCCTTCAGAATTCGAATGCCGAATGGACTGGGAAAATGGTCTGCTTGTGGCGAGAATAACCATGTGGCGACAATAACCAAGTGACGATTGTCAATCTCTGCAAAATTGTCCATCAGGGCTTTGGGCTGAGAGGTTGGCCAGAAATGGCCCTTTGAAATCGAATTACCCTCGCTAGGACGAAGTCATTGATGCCGACTGATCAGACACTCCGGCCTGTTGTCAGGCAGTCGCAGATCGAGAGCCTGCTGGCCGATTTGAGCCGCTGGGCCGAGGCCAGCGCGACTTCGAGCGTGGTTCGCGAACAGCAAAGGCTTCTGGGTAGCCTGCTGGTCGCTGCTCCCGAACTGGTCGCACGAATTCAGTCACCTCTTTTGATTGCCACCTTTGGCGGTACCGGTGTGGGCAAGAGTACTCTTGTCAATGCGCTGGTCGGTGCAGAAATCACAAGGGCAGGTGTTACCCGGCCCACGACATGTGTCCCGACACTGGTGATCCATCAGGAAACTTCGCTGTCATCGTTAGGGTTTTCGACACCCAGGTCATCCGCCTCTCCGCGCGAAACATCTTCACCCGAGTTCCACGTTCAACAACTTGACCTGCCGATACTCAAACAGTTTGCTCTCCTTGATTTTCCCGATGTCGATGTGGATGAAGTCGCCATTGAAGGGAGCAATCTCGCCAGAGTCAGGGAACTCCTCCCGTTATGCGATGTTCTCCTGGTGGTCAGCACGCAGGAGAAGTATCGCCAGGCCAGATTGCAGACAGAATTGCGCGCTGCAGCCTCGCATGCGCGAGTTCTCTTCGTACAGACATTTGCCGATCGCGACGACGATATTCGCGAAGACTGGCGCAAGGATCTTGTTCGCGATTTTGAACGGGTCGAGATCTTCTTTGTTGATTCGAAAAAGGGACTCGAAGAGAGCCGACGCGGCATGCGACCTGCCGGCGAGTTTGGTCAATTGTTGGCCACACTCGAGCAGGAATCGATCGATGGCCTGCGTCCACTCTTAAGGCATAACAACCTCATTGACCTCATCGAAAATACGCTCTCACAGGCCCGAAGTGCCTTAGCAGCCCATCGACCACTGGTGCAGCGTGTTTCTGATCGCCTGGAAGCGGAAGATCGAAAACTGACAGCGAATCTTTCCGAGCGGCTCAAAACCGAACTCGAGAGTGAACAGCAGCCGTGGGAAGAACGCCTGATCTCTGCTGTGGCCGAAACATGGACGATCAGTCCCTTGAGTGCCCTGTTGCGATTTCGATCCCGCTGGAGCACTTTTTTAGGTTCGTATGCCCTGTTGAGATCGCGCACTGTTGTGCAGGCGACGATTGCCGGAAGCCTGCAAGCGGTCGACTGGCTGCAAAGATCGCAGCGGGACAGTCAGGCCCGGGCGGCTCTGGATCAACTGGGAACATCGGCATTGACGGAAGCCGACTTGAGAAACATGGCCTCGATTGTCCAGGGAGATGCTTCACAGGCCGGGTTTGATCCGATTGACTGGTCGACCGACCAGCGGCGGCAGGAAGCTGGTCAGTTGCAACTCACCATGTGTCTGAAGGCACGGGAACTGGTCGATCAACTCGTGCAGAAACTGGTCAAATCCAATGCCAGCCCGGTTGTCCGCTGGGGCTACGAAATTCTGTTGTGCCTCTTCCCCGCCTGGCTGTTGTGGCGCATCTGCTACAACTTTTTTTACGAGGCCTTCTGGCTAGGCAAGCCTCATCTCGAAACGAGCTTTTACTTCCCCGCAGCACTCCTCCTCGTCGGCTGGTGTGCACTGTGGGTCTGGCTGATCACCCGTCGGCTGAAGCGGGGCCTGCAGCACGAAATTCGAGCCTTAGCCAGCGATCTGGCCAGGCAGCAGATTCCGGGCGGCCTCTTTATCCAGCTTCGAGAACGGGTCGATCAGTTCGAGCAGTTCGAACGAGAAGTACAGAACCTGCACGAGCGCGCCCGCGTGATTCAGAAAGATCTCCGCAACAGACCAACCCACCTCGGCTTCTCCCGGCATCAAAGGCTTCTCGAAACCTCGAAAGCCCCATGATTCAGCCGCTGTTTGACCCTGATCTCAACCATCCATAACGCCCTCTGGAACCCTCGCCCGGTCTGCCAGGAGAGGGCAGGGTGAGGGTCTTTCTGCACCCCTTTCAATCTCTAACTCGTATGCGTTGAGAGCCATGCTTGCGACATGTCTTGAGTTAACACAAAGCGAGCATGCTCTGCGCCCATCACGGGTAAATCGGCCAATCCAATATCCCCCGAATTCCTATTCCAACCTTCGTGCTCTTCGAGTCCTTCGTGGTAAATCTGCATTCTTCAAACAATGGGTATATGTTTCCGGCCGGGTGGCAAGGGGTCGGATGTCTTCATCCGCCCCCTGGTCAACAAAGATCACCTGGACCGCTGCGTCGTTAATCCTCCACCTCATCCACACTTCGATGAATAACCGACGTCAAACAGCCTGGCGCCAAACGAGGACATTTGACCCCGGCGACCCTGCCGACCAGCTCAAA
>JAIXUU010000357.1 GCA_027483405.1 Planctomyces sp.
CCCTGATCGGCTCAGGTGCCTCTACGATCAAGTCAGCTTCGTGGCTGGTGCGGATCCTGCCGATGATGGATCAGGGCGCAGCTTTCAACACGCTCGATTTCACCAACACCAACGACTTTACAGGTCAAGATGGTGTAGCCCGTAATTGGGTGACGATGACCACTCTCAAGATGGGGGGGGTGAATTGTCCTTCGAATCCGCTCTCAACAACCCGTTCGCAATCACCGAATTCGGCGACACAGACGGCACTGGGCATTCCCAACAATGCTGGCTCGATCCAGATTTGTGACTACATTGGAAATTCCGGTTCGTACAACGACCCTGCTTTAAACAATTCGTGCTGCCCAACACCAAGCTATTGGAGCGGCTATGGTCGCAGCAATTGGAATGGGGTCATTATCTCATCAACCGCTCAAGACTCCGGTGGAAACCCTACCTCAGTTCCTAGTGTAGATCTTGCAAAAATCACGGATGGAACTACCAACACAGTTATGGTCGCAGAGCAAAGTAATCCTGACCCAACCTGCGGCTATGCGAATAAGGACTGCAGAGGGTTTGCTCATGCAGGTGGTCTTTGGAGCGGTGGCAACGGAGGAACCAATTGGTGGCACGGAGTCACAGTTGTCCGTGGAACGATTAATCAAGCAAGCGACATTGTGTCGAGTCAGCCTTACTACCGGCATACCAAGGTCATGTCGAGTCACACGGGCGGAGCACACGCACTGCTTGCGGATGGCTCGGTACGATTCTTTTCCGAAAACATGAACGAGCCAACTTGGGCAAACTTGAATTCCAAAGCTGACGGAGTTCCTTTTGGAGAGTATTAGAAGTTAGTTTAGGTGCTTCTGGCCACGCCTATCTCAGAATGTGAGTTATTTTACTTCCTTCCGTGAGACAGCGTGGCCTCATTTTTTGCATCATCCAGCTCATACTTCTCAAGAAAATCGAGTCTTCCTGGTGATATCCGCCTAAACGTCAAAGAGTTCAGACTTTGAACTTTTTACGAGCCGTTTCTACTTCACTGATTGCTATATAGAACATTTTTTATGAAACCTTTAGTCATGTTGTGTCGCTTGAGTCCTGCACTTCTCATTTTGATTTTGACAAACGTGGGCTGTCAAAATTCTGGTGAATCGTTTGTACTTGCACCTGTTGAAGGTCGTGTTGTGCTCGATTCCACTCCAGTTCCTGACGCTCTCGTGCAGTTTAGCCCTGCCAAGGGGCCTTCCTCACAGGGTTACACAGATTCCAGTGGTCAGTTCACACTGATGGCGACCACTGGCAAAGGTGCAGTTGTAGGGCCCCATAGCGTCAAAGTGACAACTGGACTTCCAAGACCTGCTGAGGTTAGTTCTTCAGCAGCCAACGAGCCACCTAAAGAGGTGCCTGTGGGGAATTCGCCCCCTACAGATTATGTTTTTGAAGCTACTATGAACGTTGACAACAATAACAATGCTATAGAGCTGGATTTGAATAAGGCCAAGAAGCGAAAAGGCTAAATTTCTAGCTATGTGTGTGTTTTGCGTGCAACTTACTTATCTGATTCTGTGCACTTTATTAACCACAAACGAATGGCCCGATGAAGATGCTGGTGGTGGCGGCTAGTATCAGGAGGGCGGCTGTCGCCAGTTGAATGTCTGTGGATTGCCGGGCGGCGTGGTCTCCATGAGGCCCGGCACTGTAAAGATACCGCCTTTCGGCGTCGGTCATGGCGAGGCAGGCACAGAACAGGCCGCCGAATCCGAAGATTGTCGCCGGGAGTTCCCACCACAGGCTTTCCCACTGCGCCAGTGGTGAGAACAGAAATGCGGCCAAAGTCGATGTGGCTCCCCGGCCGATCCACGTCCAGGCAGAGGTTACGGGAGTCAATCGCTCGTAGAGGAGTTCAGCTTCCAACTCTGTGGTATGTATTGGCGCGATGACGTCCAAACCGGTCTGCATATCATCAACGGGAGCAGTGACTGATGTTCCTCGACGAACGACATGTGGATATCGAGTGGCGACTTCCGGGCGGGATGCACGAAACTGCATGCCTGCGGTATACCAGCGGGCTTGACGGACTTTTTCTGCCGTTGCCAGGGGAGCAGCTTGTTGGCCATCTGCCAAAGGCGCAGATTCTGAGTTGATCGCCGGGGCAGGCTTGCGCTGGAGTGATCGAAATGCAGGGGCGGCGGGAAGCCGCTGGGGCTGCTTCTGCTCCCGCATGACATGCCAGAGGCCACGGAGGGGCGGAGCACCACGGGCTGTGGGGATCTTCTTCTCAGCATCGAGAGCAGCTTCCGTTGCCTGGAGCTGTGAAGCGTTGGGATCTGTTACCAGGGTTTCGACAGGGTAAGGAAGAGAATCTGATGCAGGTTCTCCCCGCATGATCTGCCAGAGACTTTTGGGCCGATGTGGCGGGTCAGGCTGATCCGGCGGGGCGGGAGTGTCCTGACTTTCAGCCATCCGTCGGGTTCCTGAAGTGACTCAGTGTTGAAGGTCTCGGAAGGAGGTGGCTGACATGCCATGCTGAATTGGGCTCAATACCAAGCATGCATTTGAGCGAATCTGGACTCACCATTTCAAGTTGTGGTTCGCTGTGAATGGGCTGGCTGGAGATTGCGTGTGTTTGATGGAAGTTTGTGAATGATGGTGGGTTGGTCGCAAATGGGCGCTGCTGCGGGGGCGTTTACGATTGTTGAAGATCGATGGAGAAGACCCTCACCCTGCCCTCTCCCACGAAGACGCGGGCGAGGGTTCCAGAGGGGTACTTACTGAGTGTGGGCGGGGTTCCAGAGGGATGAAGTAACAAGTTGGCGCAACAGAGTGGGATTGGGTAGAGAGGCTTCATCAGGGTGCACCTTGCAGGTGGGATCTTCCCGCTTGTGATTCCGGACCGAAGTTTCTCCCGTGGCTCGATCAGAGCCCATCCTGTGCCAGTGTCTTCTTTATCAAGAAGGCAGTGGTGGGAGTACTGCTTGTGGGTGCTTCCCCTCGAATTCGAGAGCAACGGTCAGTATGGAACTGAGTCAGTGATGAACAGACTCCATGTGAAACTGAACGAAACTGGTCGCGAGCTGCATTCGGATCAAATCGACAGCGAATGAAGCTCGAACATAAGACGATTGAAACATCGGGCTAGCCGGCAGTCATGACAGGCGAAGGTGACTTCGTTGGCGGTGGCTGTCCAGGATGGGCTGTGATTGAGGCTGGAATACGGATGACCCCTGACGACTTGTGAGAGTCGTTGGGGGTTGTTTTTTTGGTGTTTGGTGTTTGGTGTTTGATGGTTGATGGTTGATGTTTGATGGTTGATGGTTGATGGTTGATGGTTGATGGAGCATGGAGCATGGAGCATGGAGCATGGTTGCGCAGAGCTGCAAGCGTGGCACGAAATGCAAGGCAAGCTGCAACGGAGAAGATGCGGGGGTACCACGAAGGTCGCGAAGAGCACGAAGGATGAGGAAGGGAATCAGGGAGGAGGTCTTTGTGAGCTGGGGTGAGCGATGAGGTGTGATGTCGCGTGCATGGTGGGAGGAGCACTGCTGGCGAGCCAGCAGTGGCACACGGAGGAGGCAATTCGTCTTGAGTCTATTGATGTTTTCGCCTACACCTGCCGTTTCTGAATTGAGTTGATTCGTTAACTTCTGCTCCAGTTTCTGCCGACAGATCATCTATTTCTCTGCAGGTTTTCTCTTCCCGTATTGTGTTCTCTTTAACGATTACGACTTGTCGAAATGCCTTTCATTGCCTGGGGCTGGGCTGTCCTCGTGTGATGAAATCTCTGGAAGACCGTCATGCCCTCTGTGACTCGCCGTGAATGGTTGTTTGTGGGTTTTGCTGCTGTGATCTCGCCTTCAGCCACTGGTTGCGGGACGATCCTTTATCCCGAACGCCGGGGGCAAAGGAGTGGCCGGTTTGATTGGGGCGTCGTCGCGCTCAATGCGGTGGGTCTGCTGTTCTTCTTCATACCCGGGGTGATTGCGTTTGCAGTCGACTTCAGCACAGGGGCGATCTATCTGCCGGAGACGGCCAGTGTCCCTGCGCAGTCCTCGCGGAAACAGCAGTCAC
>JAIXUU010000262.1 GCA_027483405.1 Planctomyces sp.
CCGGTGACGTCTCAGGACTCTTTGATCAGAGCGTTCCTGTCAGGTAATTGGCGTTGACTTTGCGGACGCTATTATACGACCTGAGTGGGACAACGCACCTCTCAGAATCCTCTGTGGGAAGCCTCTTTCTGGAATTCATCTGTCGATCAACTCCGGTTGTAGGAACCAGCCGGGATTTTGTGAAGCTGGGCGAAGACTTCCCGATTTGCAATCGCTCGCCGGCGAGTCTTCACTCGTCGTGACTGTCACAATCTGGCATCATTGTGACGAACGCGACTGTCATAGTGTCAACGGTCTGCATTTCTGTGGGATTGTGCTTGTCCCCAATGCTGATGAGCATCGATAAGGACAGATTTTGAAGGCTGATGGTGCGATCTGATGACCTGGCGAACGTTCTGGGCGAATGCTTTCGCCATACCGCGAAAGCCTCCGTTATCCGCGGAAGATCGGGCGCTTTCGGCCTGGGTTGCTCAGGAACTGAAGCGGAGAAACCTCGATGTTCCGGCTATTCTGGTGGTTGAATCGTGCCAACCACTCGCGGGAATTGCCGCCCAACTCATGATCTTCCTGGAGCCGAGCCTGTCTCTGTTCATGCGACCAGTCGATATTGGTAAGTTTCGGGAATTCATCGAGAAAGAAGGGGCGCTGGATGATCTGGTCGGGCGACTGCAAGGCCAGCCCGCAGTCGAGGTTGGCGATTCAAAATCAAAAGATCAGACAGTAGCCAATGCGGCAACTTCTCGGCTGACAGAGACTTCCTGCAATTCAGAGTCCATGACCTCTTCGGGTGACTCATCATCGATTGTTTCCAATGAAACCACCGAGAGACCATAACCCAGGGCCTGACGACCTTCGGGAGTCAGTTGATAGCGCAGACCATGCTGTGCTTCCGCAAGTTCAAATCGAATGAGCCCCCAGGCGATCAACTTCCCGTGCCCCGCGGAAAGTGCAGCGGGCTCCATGCATTCAAGGCTGGAAATGCGTGGGATCCAGGTCTCTGTCAGCCCGTTCGCAAGTTTCTGGGGCTGATAAGCCTCAAGAAGGCTTCGTAACTCTGGCTGTTGGCCGATGAGTCGGGAAGGCATTCCCAAAAGATCCACAAGTTCAAAAGATTCGTGGGGTTTCATGCCGTTCGTATCGACCTGAATGTGTCGATGGAAACGGTTTGCCTCATGACCGCGATTTAACAGTCATGAGGCATGCAACCGATACATTCGGATTGATCCGAGCAAGCCTGATCCCAACAACACGAATGCCGATGGGATGGAAGGGGAGGAATCGTCAGAGATCAGACGTTTTCAGCTTTCAGAAGCATGGCTTCAATCGCCAGTCCTGGTCCAAAACCGAGGGCGACAACAGGGCCATTGATTCTTTCTTCACGCATTCTGTCGAGTACGAACAGAATCGTTGAAGAGGACATGTTGCCGTGCTTTTCGAGCACTTCACGGGCCGGGGCCACATGGCTGTTGGAAAGTGAAAGTGCGGCCAGGCAGGAATCGAGAATACGCGGACCACCCGGGTGAATGGCCCAACCTGCGATATCCTTGATGGTGAGTCCTTCGCGAGCAAGGAAAGGAGTCAGCCAGCTGACGAGGTTTTCCTCAATCAATGCAGGAACTTTTTGTGAGAGAGTCATTTCGAAGCCATGATTTCCAATCCGCCAGCTCATCGCGAACTTGGTGTTGGGCACCAGGAACGAGCCACTGCGGATCAGTTGATAGGCTGGCTTTCGATCCTCAATCTTCGAAGATCGGCAAATGACGGCTCCAGAACCATCTGCAAAGAGTGCGTTGGCAATGACTTTGTCGGTTGTCCAGCCATAATGGTGGTGCAGGCTGCAGAGTTCGACAGAGCACATCAGAACGACGGCATCGGGATCAGAAGCAGTGTATCCATGAGCGACACGCAGACCGTTAAATGAGCCGTGGCAACCCATGAAGCCGACGTGAGTTCGTGAGGTATTGCGGTTGAGGCCCAGTTCTTCAATCAGGCCCATGTCCACGCCGGGAGAATTAAATCCACTGCAGGAGACAGTCACAATGTGCGTGATCTCTCTGGCGTCCTGGCCTGCATCCCGGAGTGCAGCGACTGATGATTTGATGGCCAGTGGTAAGGCATGCTGCTCGTATTGCCTCATGCGTTCCTGTGTTGAAGGGCCGTAATCGTCCTCGTTCTCGCGTTCGTAGAAGAAGAATTCATCACGATCGTCGGCTCGAATGAAATCTTCGGGTTCAGCACCGACCAGAACAGAGCCGCGATGTTTAACCCCGGATCCCTGGTAGATCATTTCCATGACCCGGCGATGTTCATCGGAGTCGCAACAGGTGTTGCTCATGGCAGAATAAGCATCCATTTGCGGGATTCGTGATGCGGGAGCAGCAGTCCCGATTCCAGAAATGAGCATTGCCATAATCACTAACTCCGAAAAAAAGCACATGAGAAACGAAAACTTCGAGATTGTCTGGTGGGCGCAACCAGCTCAGGAGAGAGACTGATATTTGCCAGCCGGGCAAGGTGAAGACTGAGTCAATACGACTTTTGAAAACCAGCCCCAGTGTAATCGCGATTTTCTTCGCAATCACTGTAAACATTCCAGATTCTCTCATTTGCCAGAAAATCTGATCTTTATCAACTATCGACTTGCCAAGTGTGAAGACCCGCAGAATTCGCGAGTCAAAACCACATCAACTGGCATGAAGGCTGCCTACATGGCACAACCGGCGTAATGCGAAGCACCAGCAAAGAGATAGATCCCTGTCGAACAGAGGTCAACGCAATCACAGAAGGTACTTAGGGGTCGTAAGTGCATGTTCTTGAATTTGAAGGTTTGGAACATGCATTTCCTGCGAGGGTTACGTCGAAACAAAATCTTCGCAGAAATTTTAAAACAAGTGTTTGACATGTCGGGTCGATAGACTAGAATGAATCAAACGTTTGTTTACTTTTGTTGGAAAAAGTAATGCCCCCTTCTTCGGATGATACCCGGACCCGGCTGGTGGAAGCGGCTGGTCTGATGTTTGCGGATAAAGGATTTGATGCTGCGGGTGTCCGGGAGATCTGTCACGAAGCCAAGGCCAATGTGGCGGCCATCAAGTATTACTTTGGGGATAAACGCAGTCTTTACAAAGCTGTTCTCGAACATGTGCATGTCTGCAAGGAAAATCTTGGGCAGGTCATGGCGAGCGATGAGTGGCAGGCTCACGCACCACTGCACCAGTTGAAGTATTTCATTCTCGAAATGGTCAAGGAGCATCTGGCAAGCCAGAAGCCGGCCTGGCACCTCGAAATCATGCTCTGGGAAATGACCAGGCCCACTCCTGAGGGCAAAGAAGTGATTGAGCTGCAACTCCGCCCGATGGCCACGCATCTTAAAAAAATTCTCATGCAGATTGTGGGAGATGATATCCCTGAAGAAACCATCTGGAAGTGCGGCTTCAGTATCGTGGGGCAGGTACTTTTTTACTACGTTCATCAGGCGATCGCCCGGCAATTGGCGGGGGACACTATTTACAACCAGCTTACGGTGGAGCAGATTGCCAGTCATATTTATCAATTCTCAGTCGCGGGATTAGCAACGGTTGCCAACCGGCCAGAATTGGTTACCCAAATTGATTCATAAAGTTCAGCTTTGCAAATCGGATTGATTCTATAAGCAATATTCTACACACAATTAATGGAGCACCAGTTATGAACTGGGTGGCTTGGAAAATGCTCAATGGCGATCCCGTGAAATACCTCGGGACCGTCTTTGGTGTGGGCTTCGGAGTTCTCCTGATTGCCCAGCAATGCTCGATCTTTGTGGGCATTATTCTCCGCACGGCAAATCCAATTGCTGATGTTCGAGAAGCTCAGATCTGGGTCATGGATCCATATCTGCAGAATGCCGACGAAATTAAGCCCCTTTCTGATAGCGATCTCTATCGGATCCGTGGCGTGGAAGGAGTGGATTGGGCGGTCAAAATCTATAAAGGACTGGCTCGGGCTAAAATCGAAACGGGAAACTTTCGCCAGGTGATTCTGATGGGAGTTGACGATCAATCATTAATTGGTGCCCCTGTCAAAATGATTGAAGGAGATATTCGCGATCTCAAGCGGCCGGATGCCATCGTGATGGATCAGTATGGATACAAGTATTTATGGCCGAACGAGCCGTTTCAGGTCGGTCGTGAAGTCGAAATGAATGATCGCCGGGCTGTGATTGTCGGGATTTGCGATGTGTCCGCACCATTTCAGTCATTCCCGGTTGTTTTCACGCGATATTCACAGGCTGTTCAGTTTGTGGCCAGCGAACGCCAGCAATTGTCATTCGTGGTGGCGGCTCCTCGTCAAGGGTATCAGGTTGATGAAGTGTGTCGCCTGATTAATGAGCAAACTCGCTCAATTGGCGAGAAGTCCGGATTGATTGCCATGCCCTACCGTGAGTTTGTCTGGATCAATATCAAATACTATCTGGAAAACACCGGGATCCCTGTGAATTTCGGGATCACGATCACCTTGGGTTTTATTGTCGGAACGGCGATTGCAGGACAGACATTCTACTTATTTACAATCGAGAATCTGAAACAGTTTGGGGCACTCAAAGCGATGGGAGTCACGAACTGGGGGATCGTGGGAATGATTTGCCTGCAGGCTTCTGTCGTGGGGGTGATTGGTCTTTCGATTGGTTTAGGATTGACGGCTCTCTTCTTTGTCGCGACGACCAGGCTCTTACCCGATTTGCGTGGTCTGCATCTGATGTGGGAAATTGCCGGGGGAACGTGCCTGGCTGTGACTTTAATTATCTGTCTGGCAAGTGCATTAAGTCTGCGAAAGGTGTTAACGCTCGAACCTGCTGTGGTTTTCCGATAACAAGTCATCGCACTGTTTGTGAGATAGTAATTGATACATCAAAACTGAGTCAGCTATGCGGTCTATGACTAGCGGTGTCTATGTTGCCAAATGATTTTTGTAAGTCTGTGGGATGCTGGTAAGTATCAAGTTGTTTCCTGCGTGTCTGTGTGAGGGGTATCGATGAATACATTGCTCATGCCGGAGTCCTCGATCAACACGCAGTCCCCACTTAAGGTGGGTGTGGCTTGTGTGAAGCTGGTGAAAGAGTTTGGTGATGGCGCGAATCGCAATCGCGTGCTTCACGAATTGGATATTGATTTTTACTCGAACCAGTTGACCTTGCTCGTGGGCCCCAGTGGTTGTGGCAAGACAACACTGATTTCGATTATTGCCGGCCTGTTGTTTCCCACCAGTGGTGATGTCGAACTGTTTGGAACGCCTCAATCCCGGTTGAAGGGTGGCAAGCTGGTTCGTTTTCGGGCTCAGAATGTGGGTTTTGTGTTTCAGCAATACAATCTGCTGCCGGCTCTCACTGCAACTGAGAATGTCTGTGTTCCGCTATTGATTCAGGGCGTTCCTAGGTCTCAAGCTTTAATTAAAGCCAAAGAAATGCTGGATCGTGTTGGCCTGGCGACGCGGGCGGGAGCTTATTCCCGAGAGCTTTCCGGGGGGCAGCAACAGCGAGTGGCCATTGCTCGCGCTCTTGTGCATGAACCGCGACTACTTGTTTGTGATGAACCGACGGCTGCACTGGATGGAAATTCGGGTCGGACTGTGATGCAACTGATCCGGGAAGTGTCTGTTCAGCCGGGGCGTGTGGTGATTGTCGTCACGCATGACTCGCGGGTTTATTCCTATGGTGATCGCATGATTGAAATGAGCGATGGTCGAGTGACGAATATCAGTAATTCTCCTTCATCGTCGATGACCGATTCTCAAGTGATCAGTCAGTTCAAGTCAAAGGAAACTCACTGATGCGCCGCTGGATATTGCCAGTTCTTGCTGCCGTGGCCCTGGCGTTTTCGCTTGTCCACATGAGTCTGGAAAATGTGCGTCCACCGGCACAGTTCCCGCCTGTGGAACCGGCCAGGTCACCCTATCGAAAGGTGGTGGCCGGGTCCGGTCTGATTGAAGCGAAGTCGGAAAACATCTCGGTGGCTGCTGAAACCGCTGGTGTTGTTATAGAAATTGCCGTTCGAGTGGGCCAGTCGGTCGAAAAGGGCCAGGTGTTATTCCGCCTCGATGATCGAAAACAGCGTTCCGAGCTGGGAGTTCAGACTGCGGCACTCCAGTCTGCTAAAGCTGAGTTGGAGCGATTGAAAGCATTACCTCGGCCAGAAGATCTTCCTCCCAGTGCTGCAAAACTGGCAGAGGCCCGTGAGGATCTGGAGTTGCAGAGAGACCAGCTCAACCGTGCCGAAGAATTGGTGGCGAAACGAGTAATCCAGCAGGAAGAACTCGTCCAAAGAAAGCAGGCCTATTCGATGGCCCGGGCCCGGCTGGAGAACGCCGAGGCGCAGGATCAAAAACTTCGGGCAGGTGCCTGGAGTTATGAAATTGATGTGCAGAAAGCAGCTGTCCTGCGGGCCGAACAGCAGGTGGCTCAGGCCCAAACAGAAATTGACCGGCTGGTGGTGAAATCTCCGATCAATGGCGTGGTGCTGAAAGTCGATTTGCGGCCTGGAGAATTCGTCGGAGCCCCACCGGGTCAGCCATTGATCATCATGGGTGATCTTTCGACCCTGCATGTGCGCGTCGATATTGATGAGCAGGATATCCCCAGATTTCGTCCCGGATTGCCTGCCAAGGGCTTTTTGCGTGGAGACGCGAAGTTTCCCATCGATCTTTCATTTGTGCGAGTTGAGCCCTACACGCAGCCCAAAAAATCGTTGACCGGTGACAGTAAAGAGCGTGTGGACACCCGCGTCCTGCAGGTGATCTACGCGATTGACCCCAATTGGCGATCCAAAGGAAAATCGCCATCACAAACCCAGAATGCCACTCCAGTGGCATCAGAAGGTCCATCGGCCGCACGTCAACCTGAAAATGAAATCCTGGCTGCTGATGAACCCGTTGAGATTTACGTCGGACAGCAGATCGATGTCTTTATTGACCTCGAAGAGAAGCCTTCGGCAGCTCAGCCGGAGAAAACTTCGCAGGCCAGACGCAAGCCAGTGTCTTCTGAGAGAGTGGTGGCGTTATCAGAGGTGGCGCCCTGAACCAGGTGGCGTTTTGTTGAGGATCAACGACGTACTGTGAGTCATTCGGAGGATCGCAAAGTATTTGCCTATATGGTATTGCGAGTATATCGACCGGACTGCGGCTGATCATTGTTTTGTTTCGTTCTGAACAAATCAGCGATCAAGCCGCAGCATCTTTGGGAGTGAGATTTCCTCAATTCGCTTTCTGGCGAACCTGTCAATAAGAAAATTCTCAAGTTTGTTGCAGGTTGAGGCGGGATCATGTTAGTCTTACCGGTTGCTGCGCAGACTGCGCCGAAACCGATTCGCACAAGGAGTGTTGGGTGAGCACCGGCGAAACATCGTACGATCGCGTCAATGAGTTTTCCTCGATTAAGATCAATCTGGCCAGCCCTCACGATATCCGGAGCTGGTCCTTCGGTGAGGTGAAAAAGCCGGAGACTATCAACTACCGAACATATCGTCCCGAGCGGGATGGTTTGTTCTGTGAGCGTATTTTCGGTCCAGAAAAAGACTGGGAATGCGCCTGCGGTAAGTACCGCGGCATGAAGTACAAGGGGATGATCTGTGACCGCTGCGGCGTTAAAGTCACGCATAGTCGTGTTCGCCGTAAGCGCATGGGGCACATCGAGTTAGCAGCCCCGGTCGTGCATATCTGGTTCTTCAAGAGTATGCCCAGTCGCCTGGGTGCTCTGCTGAGTGTGAAGACGACGTCACTGGAGAAAGTGATCTACTTCCAGGACTACCTGGTGATTGATCCGGGTGACACGACTCTGAAGAAGGGTCAGTTGCTCACAGAAGAAGAATATCGTCAGGCCAAAACCAAGTTCGGCGAAGGCAGCTTCGACGCCGACATGGGTGCGGATGCTATCAAGAAGATGCTGCTCGATCTGAATCTCGTCGAGATTTCCCAGCAGCTTCGCGTTGAGCTCAAGAAGACCAACAGCCAGCAGAAGAAGAAGGAACTCATTAAGCGTCTCAAGATTGTGGAATCCCTCCGCGACAGCGATAACCGCCCTGAGTGGATGGTCCTCGACTGTGTGCCAGTGATTCCACCTGATCTGCGGCCACTGGTGCTGCTCGATTCTGGCAACTTCGCGACGAGCGATCTGAACGACCTCTACCGCCGCATTATCAATCGAAACAATCGGTTGAAAAAGCTGGTCGATTTGAATGCTCCTGAAGTCATCGTGCGCAACGAGAAGCGCATGCTTCAGCAGTCGGTCGATGCTTTGTTTGACAACAATCGTTGCAAGCGACCTGTGCTGGGCTCGTCGAACCGCCCGCTGAAATCCTTGACCGATATGATCAAGGGGAAGCAAGGCCGCTTCCGCGAGAACCTGTTGGGTAAACGCGTCGATTACTCGGCTCGTTCGGTGATTGTGGTTGGCCCGACACTCAAGTTGCACCAGTGTGGTTTGCCGAAGAAGATTGCTCTGGAGCTCTATCAGCCCTTCATCATCCGTCGCCTCAAGGAACTCGGCCATGCCGATACCATCAAGTCGGCTAAGCGGATGCTGGAGCGTCGCGACGAAGAGGTGTGGGATATTCTTGAAGAGGTGATCACGAATCACCCGGTGTTGCTCAACCGCGCACCCACGCTGCACCGAATTGGAATTCAGGCGTTTGAACCACAACTGGTGGAAGGGAATGCGATTCGTATTCACCCGCTGGTTTGCCGTGGTTTTAACGCTGACTTTGACGGTGACCAGATGGCCGTCCACCTGCCGCTCTCAATTGAGGCACAGGTTGAGGCTCATACGCTGATGATGTCGACACACAACATCTTCAGCCCGTCGAACGGGGCACCGATCATCAGTCCGTCACAGGACATCGTGATGGGTTGCTACTATGTGACGATGAAGAAGGCAGGCCTGATTGGCGACGGCATGACATTCTCTTCGACGCAGGAAGTCTACACAGCCTTCCAGCATGGCAAGGTGCGCCTGCATACCTCGATTCGCGTTCGTTTGCCGAAAGACAAGCGAGTCAAGGGAGAAGGGGCTGACACCTACAAAAAGGGTGGCCTGGTCGAGACGAGCGTCGGGCGAGTGGTCTTTAACGATATGATCTCGCCAAAGATGGCTTTCTATAACTACACCATGAAAGGTCGCGACCTGGCAGGTGTGATTTCCGACTGCTATCTCGAAATGGGTCGTCGCGAAACGATTGCTCTCCTGGATCGCATGAAGGAAACCGGATTCCGCGAATCAACTCGCTCGGGCCTTTCTTTTGCCGCCAGCGATCTGAAGACACCACCCAATAAGGACAAGGTGATTTCAGAAGCCGAAGCTCACGTTCTCAAGTTCCAGAAGAACTATGAGAAGGGTGTGATTACGGCGAAAGAGCGCTATGAGCAGACGCTGGACCGCTGGACCCAGGCCCGCGAAGCAATCACCGTTTCGATGATGGACGAGTTCAAGAACGACGTTCGCGATGAAGGTCGTTATGTGAACCCGATCTTCCTCATGGCAGATTCTGGTGCACGCGGTGGTGTCGAACAGATTCGGCAGTTGGCCGGTATGCGTGGTTTGATGGCTAAGCCAAGCGGCGAAATCATCGAAACACCGATTAAGGCCAACTTCCGCGAAGGCCTGACAGTGCTGGAGTATTTCAGCTCGACACACGGTGCTCGTAAAGGTCTGGCTGATACTGCACTCAAGACAGCCGATTCGGGATACCTGACTCGTAAACTGGCGGACATCTGTCAGAACCTCGTCATCACCATGCGTGATTGCGGCACCACCAAGGGGATTACCCGCGGTGTGATTTACCGTGGCGAAAAGGTCGAAGTCGGTCTCGCTGACGCCATTCGTGGACGAGTCAGCCGGACGAACATCGTCAATCCTGTAACAGATGAAGTGGTTGTTCGTGAGGATGAACTGATCACTATCGAGATTGCCCGCAAAATTGAGGCGATGGGCTTGGAGAAAATCCAGGTTCGCAGCCCCATGACCTGTGAGGCAGGCCTCGGGATCTGTCAGCTTTGCTATGGGATGGATCTCTCCACAGGTGCCCTGGTTGAAGAAGGTCTGGCAGTCGGAACGATTGCTGCCCAGTCGATTGGTGAGCCTGGAACCCAGTTGACGATGCGTACTTTCCACGTGGGTGGAACGGCATCCCGTGACGTGGAAGACAGCGAAATCAAGTGCCGCAAGGGTGGTCGAGTTCGCTTTGCCCGCGTTCGCAGTGTGGTTAATGCCGATGGTAAAGCCGTGGTGCTGGGACGTAATGGTGAAGTCACCGTTGTGGACAGCAAAGATCGTGAACTCGAAAAGTACACGATTCCAAACGGGGCGACTCTGCAGGTTGCCGAGAACGAAGTCATTGAAGCGGGCCAGATTCTCTGCTCGTGGGATCCTCACTCAGTACCGATCCTCTGCGAAGTGGGTGGTAAGGTGCGGTTCGAAGATTTGATCGAGGGTCAGACGGTTCGCTCTGAAACCGATCGCATGGGTAACATTCGTAAGACGATCATCGAGCATAAGGGTGATCGTCATCCGCAGATTGTGCTGGAAGACAGTGCTGGCAAAATTCTGGACTTCTACTACCTGCCTGAAAGGGCGACAGTGGAAGTTCTCGAAGGCCAGCAAGTGGCCGCCGGTTCGATTCTGGCGAAGAACCCCCGCGAATCGATGGGTACGCAGGACATCACCGGTGGTCTGCCTCGAGTTACTGAACTGTTCGAAGCCCGTAAGCCTAAAGAACCGGCCATTATCTCTGAGATTGATGGCGAAGTGGAACTGGTGGCTGAGAAGAAACGCGGCAAGCGAATCATCAAGGTCAAGGGTGTTGACGGGACCGAACGTGAACACATTATTCCCCATGGTAAGCAACTGCTGGTTCACTCAGGTGAGCAGGTGAAAGCCGGGGATGCCCTTGTTCGCGGACCGCTGGTGCCTCACGACATTCTGGCAGTCAGTGGCGAAGAAGCAGTCCATGCCTATTTGCTGCATGAAATCCAGAACGTATACCGCTCACAGCGTGTGGTCATCGACGACAAGCACATTGAATTGGTCGTTGCCCAGATGCTGCGAAAGGTGCGTGTGGATGATGTCGGTGATACGACATTGCTGCCAGGCGTGCTGATTGACCGGTTTGAATTCCGCAAGATTAATCAGAAGCTTCAGCAGTGTGGCCGAGTGACCGATCCTGGTGACTCAGAATTCCATAAGGACGACATTGTCCCGCTGGAAACGATTGCTCAAGTGAACGAAGAAATTGAAGCTTCCGGCGGGCAGCCGATTGCGACGGCCAAGCCACGACCAGCGTCTGCCAGTACACAATTGCTGGGGATTACGAAGGCCGCTGTGCAGAGCGAAAGCTTCCTGTCAGCAGCCAGTTTCCAGGAAACGACCAAGGTGCTCACGGAGGCTGCCATTGCCGGTAAGTCCGATTACCTTGTGGGTTTGAAGGAGAACGTGATTCTTGGCCACCTGATTCCGGCAGGAACTGGCTTCAAGCTCCATCAGAAGTCTGAGGTTCGAATTCGGCCGGAAGCTCTCGCGGAGTTGACTGCCGAAAGAGACAGGATTCTGGCCGCCAGGGCAAACTTGCTCAACGAACCAGAGATTTCGCCCAACAGTGGGCTGGGGCGTCTCGAATAAATCCCTGAGAAGACGCAGGGACTGATTGAGTGATGTGAAGCAGAGAGAGAAACGAGGAGTCGCCTCTCTCTGCTTGAATTCTGGTTCATGTGCACTGGCACAGAGCCAGGCGTGAGAACCAACTGAAAGTCGGGTTCGTGACTCGGTTAGGTTGAACTCTCAACAGCCGTACGTTATCCTTTTCGACTTTCCAGAGAAACTTATCCGCTCGCAGACATGTTCATTCGGTCTTTTGAGTCCGTAAGTTGTTATCTGGTAAGCACATACAAATAGTTCTTGTTGATGCGGCAGATGTCTGCAGCCTGATGGACAGATTGATTTATGCCTACGATTAACCAGCTCGTTCGCAAACCACGCGTGAAGCAACCTAACCGGACCAAGTCACCGGTGCTTGAGGCTTGTCCACAAAAGCGTGGTGTGTGTCTGATGGTGAAGACGATGACTCCTAAAAAGCCAAACTCGGCTTTGCGGAAGATTGCTCGTGTTCGCCTCTCTAATGGAAAAGAAATTACAGCCTACATCCCTGGTGAAGGGCACAACCTGCAGGAGCACTCGATTGTGCTCGTGCGCGGTGGTCGTGTTCGCGACTTGCCGGGTGTTCGCTACAAGATCATCCGCGGTGTGCTTGATACTCTGGGTGTGAACAATCGTAAGCAGGCTCGCAGCCGTTACGGTACCAAGCGGCCTAAGTAGCCAATCATTGAGGGCGGATGTTCTCTATCGCAGTTTTCTGTGAGGTGCGTCTGTCTTGTCGTGGTGATCAGGGAATGTCAGTCGGTAAACATCAGCTTGTTTTTGTCTTGCTAAACGTTTGAGAGATTTATGGCCAGCAAATTTACAGCCAGTGCTGATCAGCTTAAGCCCGATACCCGTTATGGTTCCCGTCTGGCTTCAAAGTTCATCAATTGCCTGATGCACGATGGTAAGAAGAGTGTCGCAGAAGGCGTCTTTTACGATGCTCTGGACATCATTGCCGAGAAGATTCCCGATCGCAGCCCGATCGAGATTTTCACCACGGCTGTTGATAACTGCCGTCCTAACGTCGAAGTTCGCTCCCGTCGCGTGGGTGGTGCCAACTACCAGGTGCCGACTCAGGTGAAGCCTAAGCGACAGCAGACATTAGCGATTCGCTGGATTCTGGCTGCTTGTCGTGGCAAGAAGGGTCGTCCTATGCACCGTAAGCTTGCTGAAGAGTTCATGGCCGCCTTCCGTCGTGAAGGTGCTGCTGTCACTTACCGTGAAAACGTGCACCGCATGGCCGATGCCAACAAGGCTTTCGCTCACTTTGCTAACTAATTTCCGACTACTACTGGTTGGAAGCTGATTTGAAGTATTGCACTCTGGCTCTTCAGCCGGCAGCTGATTTTGAAGTGCGGCGTGATAATCGATCACGCCGCACTTTTTTTTCGGATCCATCGTCTTCAGTCAGTGAGTTGTTCGAGAGCGTCTGTCAGATCAAACTAAGTGGCTGACTGCTGGAGGTTTATTTTGAACCTCGCGTTGGCTGCTGGAGAGAGGAAAACGGGTCATGATTCGCGACATTTCATCGATTCGCAACATTGGCATTATTGCTCATATCGATGCAGGCAAAACGACCACTACCGAGCGCATCCTGTTCTATGCAGGCGAAATTCATAACCCTGGAAATGTGGATGATGGAAATACCGTGACGGACTTTGATCCCGAGGAAGCTCAGCGGGGGATCACGATCTATTCGGCAGCCATCAGCTGCTCCTGGCGTGGGTGTTCCATCAACATCATTGATACACCCGGGCATGTGGACTTTACTGCGGAAGTCCAGCGCAGCCTGCGGGTTCTTGATGGTGGCGTGGTTGTCTTCAGTGCGGTGGAAGGTGTCGAGGCACAAAGCGAGACAGTCTGGCGCCAAGCGGATGGATTTAAGGTTCCGCGCATCTGCTTCATCAATAAGCTCGATCGGATCGGGGCTAACTTCGAGCGTGTGGTTGGTCAGATCACCGAGCGATTGCAGGGCGTTCCGTTAGTACTTTCAATTCCTATCGGGAGTGGGCCAGCAACGAATTCTGACGGATTCACAGGGATTGTGGATCTGTTGCGAATGGAAGCGGTTTATTTTGATAAAGAGTCGAAGGGGAGGGAGATTCGCCGTGAGCCGATCCCTGCCGCCTGTCAGGATCTGGCGGATGATTATCGCGTTCGGCTCATAGAGAGTGTCGCCATGCTCGACGAGGCCGTTTTTGCGGTGTATGACGAAACCGGGGATATTCCACTGGCCGATTTGAATCGTCTGATTCGTCAAGGCACGATCACGGGTCAGTTTCAGCCTCTATTGTGTGGGGCTTCACTGGATTACATCGGTGTGCAGCCGATTCTGGATGCTGTGGTGGATTATCTGCCCAGTCCACTGGATGTCCCGCCGGTGGAAGGTCGGCATCCGAAAAAAGAGAACATTGAAGTTCGCAAGCCGAATGAAAATGAACCTTTCGCCGGCCTGGTCTTCAAAGTCCAGGTCGACGAGCACTCGGAGTTGTACTTCGTGCGTGTCTATTCGGGAGTGCTAAAAAGCCGCTCGCGAATGCTCAATCCTCGTACTGGCGAAAAGGAACTGATCAGCCAACTATGGAAAATGCAGGCCGACTCCCGGGTGAAGCTCGATGAGGCGGGCGCTGGCGATATCGTGGGGGTCGTGGGGCCCAAGAGCTCTGTCACAGGTGACACGCTGTGTGAGGCGAATCAGCCGATTCTTTTGGAATCCATCACCTTCCCTGAGACTGTGATTTCGATGGCCATTGAGCCCGAGACGAGTGCTGATCGCAAAAAACTCGAAGAGACACTGAAGCTGCTGGCCAAGCAGGATCCCACATTCCGTGCGAAAATCAGTGAAGAGACCGGCCAGACCATTGTCAGCGGTATGGGGGAATTGCACCTCGAAATTATCAGTAAACGGATGGAGCGTGACTTCCATCTGAAAATGAGAATTCATAAGCCTCGGGTGACTTACCGCGAAACAATCTGTAAAGCGGTGGAGTTTGAGGAAGCCTTTGAGCGGCAAGCGGGGACGGCATCACTCTACGCGCTCATCAAGCTACGAGCCGAGCCTCTGGAGGGTGCTCAATCTGTGGTGGTTGAAAACAAAATGAAACCAGGGGCATTCCCGGCTGAGTTGACTCAGGTTCTGATTCAAGCGATGAATGACGAATCCAAGAGTGGAGGAACCGTCGGGTATCCACTGATGAATATGAAGTTGCAGGTGCTGGGGGCTGGTTTTCGCGAAGGGGAAACCAACGAAATCGCTGTCCGCGCTGCAGCGGCCAGTGCCGTGAGAAGAGTCCTTGATGAGGCGGGGGTAATGCTTCTGGAGCCTGTGATGAAGCTGGAAGTTGTTACACCCAATGACTTTGTCGGGAATGTCACAGCCGATTTAAACTCCCGGCGTGCCTCGATTCTGAATACCGGGCTCAGAGGCAATCTGGTTGTGATTGAGGCGGAGGTTCCGCTCTCGGGGATGTTTGGCTATTCAACCCAGGTGCGCAGTCTTTCGCAGGGCCGCGCCTCCTATTCCATGGAGCCACTGCGATTTGCGCCAGCTCCAGATTCCGTCCTCAAAACAATGCTGGGTGAATGAAGTCTCCGTTTTATCTCCGTATTTGAGCGTTTGGAACCAAAGCGAAAGAACTGTCAATCCCGGTTGATTGACATTCAAGGGCGGTGAATTTAGAATCTTCGCTCCGTCCATGAGTTCGCTTCTTGGATCGCTCATTGAAAAACGCGTAAGTTGCTGGCTGAAGGGAAGTTCGAGTGGTTGGTCAGAAGCAGGAAAAGATTCGTATCCGAATGGAAGCCTACGATCATTCGGTTCTCGATCTGTCGGCAAGCGAAATCGTGGATACCGCAAAGCGAACCGGAGCCATTGTTCATGGGCCGATTCCGCTTCCAACTCGGATTGAGCGGTACACTGTGTTGCGGTCTCCGCACATTGACCGTAAGTCTCGAGAGCAGTTCGAGATTCGTACACACAAGCGGCTGATTGATATTATTCAGCCGACTGGCAAAACGATTGACGCGCTGAATAAGCTGTCTCTCCCTGCGGGTGTGGATGTGAAGATTAAGGCGACGGCCAGCTAGATTTAGCCCTTGGCTGTGTTGCGATAGGTTTGGTTTAGTGAATTGTTTGTTCGGATGATGTCCGCATCGCCAGGCTCTGGTGGAAGCGATGAACAGTCCGCTAAGTTTTAAGGTTTTCGGTATGTCGTGCGGATTGTTAGGTCGCAAAGTCGGTATGACTCAGGTCTTTACCCCTCAGGGTGAGGCGATTCCTGTGACCGTCATTGAGTGTGGACCCTGTGTCGTGCTCCAGATTCGCACTGTTGAGCGTGATGGCTACTCAGCGGTTCAGTTGGGTTTTTCTGATAAGCCCCGTCGCCTCGCATCTCGCTCAGAGCGAGGGCATGTGGCTGCGATTGATAGTAAGAGGCGAAAGTCGCTTGCTGCCGCTGGTGTGGCGCTCGCTGAAAAGGCGGATTGTGAACCCAAGCGATTTGTTCGAGAGTTTCGCGTAACTCCACAAGAGGCCTCTTCTTTTACTGTTGGTCAGGTGCTGACGGTCTCCCAGATCTTTGGTGAGGTGAAGCACGTTGATGTGGTGGGCACTTCGAAGGGTCGTGGGTTTGCCGGTGTTATGAAGCGCCATAACTTCCACGGTACTTGTGCGAGCCATGGTGTTAAGAAGGTGCATCGTTCGGGTGGTTCAACTGGCCAGAGCACGGATCCGGGTAAGGTCTTCAAGGGAACGAAGATGCCCGGGCACTACGGCGATGCTCAGGTCACTGTCCGTCGGCTCCAGGTTGTGAGAGCTGATGATGAAAATAATGTGCTGCTGGTGCGCGGCGCAGTTCCTGGTTATAGCGGCGGGTTTGTGCGAGTGCGGAAGACGAACTGTAAGTAGGTTCTTCCCTCGTGCCTTTACCTGATTGAGTCAGCGTCTCTTTTGTTTTGCATAGTAAAGACATTCAATTATGATCAGTCTTCCAATTCATACATCGACGGGTGAGGCCACGGGTCGCAACTACGAGTTTGATCCAGCGGAGCTGGCAGACAGTATCAATAAGCAGTTGCTTCACGATGCTGTGGTGATGTATCAGGCCAATTTGCGGCAGGGAACGTTTAAATCCAAAAGCCGTGCTGAGATTGCGGGAAGTAAGCAGAAGCTGTTCAAACAGAAGGGGACAGGACGCGCCCGCCAGGGGAACAAGCGACAGCCAGTCCGTCGCGGCGGTGGACATGCTTTCGCAAAGCGTCCTACAGATTTCAGCTATCGATTGCCTCGCAAAGCTTTGCAGTTGGCAACTCGCATGGCGCTGCTCGGTAAGTTCCAGGACAACGAAGTCACAATTATTGAATCGCTTGCCCTTGAGGCGCCCAAGACTAAGGTCGTGGCAAGTTTGTTGAATAAGCTTGGTCTTGAGTCGAAGAGTTGTGTCATCAGCATTCCTTCACACGACTCAAATGTCTGGAAGTCTGCCCGCAATATTCCCAAGGTTGGTGTTTCACCAGCTGCCGGGCTTAATGCTTATCAGTTGCTGCTCCGTAAGCAACTGGTTGTCACAACTGATGCGTTGGATTTATTGAGAAAGCCGGCACAGTAGTTTATAGGGCACATTTCGGTTGAGATGAGGCTGGTATCGGTTCTGGCGGGTAAGGAAGTTTGTTATGGCCATTGTTCCTAAGTCTGGTGTAGTGCTTGAGTCATATCAGGTGATCCTGAAGCCACTCATTACGGAAAAGGGAACTTACCTTTCGTCTAAGCGTAATGCCTACACGTTCCAGGTGAATCCGCTGGCCACAAAATTTGATATCAAGAAGGCTGTTGAAGAGCTTTTTTCAGTTAAGGTTGAGAAGGTTCGCACTCAGAATCGAGTTGGTAAGCCACGTCGGCATCGTATGAAGCTGGGTTATACATCTGCCTGGAAGAAGGCAATTGTGACTCTCAACAATGACGACCGCATTGCTTTCTTTTAGGTCTTAGTTATTGATATTTGTGGTTGATTGAAATCGAGTCGATTTTGTCCCGCTGACTCACGTTCATTTGAGTTGTTGGAATTGAATTATGGGTGTCCGTTTCTACAAGCCCACAAGTGCCGGTCGTCGCGGTGGCATGGTCAGTGATTTCTCCGAAATCACCGATCGTAAGAAGAAGCCTGAGAAGTCTCTTGTAGTCCCTTACAAGAAGACCGGTGGTCGCAACTTCCAGGGCAAAATCACCAGTCGGCATATTGGTGGCGGCCATAAAAAGATGTACCGCCTGATTGACTTCAAGCGGAATAAGGACAACGTCACGGGAGTCGTGACACACATCGAATACGACCCTAACCGAACATGCCGTATTGCTCTCGTGCAGTATGAAGATGGCGAGAAGCGATATATCCTTGCTCCTGAAGGTTTGGCGGCGGGTTCCAAGATCATGAGTGCGAACGACGGCCTGGAGCCGATCGTTGGCAATTGCATGCCCTTGGAGAAGATCCCCACGGGAACGTCTGTTCATAATGTCGAATTGCAGCCTGGTCGTGGCGGGCAGCTTTGTCGCAGTGCGGGTGTTTCCGCAGTTGTGAATGCTCGTGAGTCGGGTTGGGCTCAGATTACATTGCCCTCAGGTGAAGTGCGCCGCGTGCCGTCATCATGCAGGGCCACCATTGGTGTGCTCGGTAATGGTGAGCATATGAACATTGTTATCGGGAAAGCTGGTCGTGTTCGCTGGATGGGCAAACGCCCCTACGTTCGCGGTAGCGCTATGAATCCGATTGCTCACCCGATGGGTGGTGGTGAAGGTCGCCGTTCTGGTGGTCGTCACCCAGTCAGTCCGACTGGAAAGTTGGCCAAGGGTGGACGGACTCGTAATCCTCGGAAGACCAGCCGTAACGCAATTGTTCGCCGTCGTAAGTCTGTTCGGTATGGTCAGTTGAAGCTTTGATTTGAATGATTTATTGATCGGCTTGAGTTAACTGTTCGTGTTTCTGTGCAATAGGGTATACGTGAATGAGTCGTTCATCGAAAAAGGGCCCGTACGTCGATGAAAAGCTTCTCGAGAAGATTGAGAAGTTAGTCGTCGCCGGCAAGAAAGAACCCATTAAGACCTGGGCTCGTCGCTCCACAATCAGCCCTGAGTTTGTGGGACATACCTTTCTTGTTCACAATGGCAAGCAACATCTTTCGGTCTATGTGACAGAAGAGATGGTCGGTCATAAGCTGGGTGAATTCTCCCTGACGCGTATCTTCCGTGGTCATGGTGGCAAGGGTAACAAGTAGAATTGTTGCTTTGAAATGTTGATGGATTTCGTCTTTTAGGTGGATCATGCGTTACCAGGCTGTTCACAAATTCGCTCGTATTGCACCAACCAAGGTTCGTCATCTCGCGGATCTGATTCGTGGGCAGTTTGCTGGGCAGGGTTTAACGACCCTCAGGTACATGCCTCATCGTGGTGCGAGAATGCTCGAGAAAGTCTTGAGTAGCGCCATTGCCAATGCTGAAGATCGGGGAGAAAGAGTGCCCGAGTCTCTCAGGATTATTGAGTGCAAGGTGGATGGCGGTCCGATGTTCAAGCGCATTCAGCCTCATGCACGTGGAATGGGGTTTGTTATTCGCAAGCGTTTCTCTCATATCACGATCGCAATTGGATCGATTGAAAGTCCAGTCGCTGGTCAGTAGTATTGCCGCCTCAGGCTATATGTCTTCCGGTGGTGGATGTCGTTTGTTTTTGAAATCAATTGCAGGGTAATTTGCCGATTTGGTGAAGCATCAGGATGGTTTCCATCCGTCAGAAGGGTAGACCAGCAATGGGTCAGAAGGTTCGGCCAACAGGCTTTCGAGTGGGGATCGTCGAAGACTGGCGAAGTCGTTGGTACGCGACCAAGAAGGAATTTGGTGATCTGCTCATCGAGGATCAGAAGATCCGCCGCTTTATCAAGACAAAGTATGAGTTTGCCGGAATCCCAAGGATCGAGATCGAACGAACCCGTGATCAGGTGATTGTCCATCTGCATACGGCTCGTCCTGGTATCATCATTGGTAAGAAGGGCCAGGAAGTTGATCGTTTGAAGGCCGAACTTGAGGACCTGACGGGTCGTCGGATGGAGCTCAAGATTGTCGAAATTCATCAGCCGCATCGCAGTGCGGTTCTGGTGGCAGAAGATATTGCACAGCAGCTTGTGAAGCGTGGTAGTTTTCGTCGCGTGATGAAGCGATCACTGGATCAGGTGATGGAGTCAGGTGTTGAGGGGATCAAAATCGAGATGAATGGTCGTCTTGGGGGGGCTGAAATGTCCCGCACCGAAAAGGCGATCCGAGGCTCGATTCCTCTCTCAACTCTGCAGAAGCACATCGATTATGGTCTTGCGATTGCTAAGACCACAATGGGTGTCATTGGCGTTAAGGTGTGGATCGACTTGGGCGAATATCGTAACGAGGAAGAGAGCTATGGCGCTGATGCCCAAGCGGGTCAAGCACCGCAAAGAGCAAAGAGGTCGCGTAAAAGGTAATGCGACTCGCGGTATCGAGGTGTCGTTTGGTGACTGGGGTCTGCAGGTTCTTGAGCCTGGACACATTCGCGGAACAACTATCGAGGCCTGTCGTATTGCTGCTACGCAATATGTTCGTGGTGAAGGTAAGCTTTACATTCGAATTTTTCCGAACAAGCCTGTCACTGCGCGTCCTTTGGAGACTCGTATGGGTACAGGTAAGGGTGAGCCAGACCACTGGGTGGCTGTGGTTCGACCTGGAAAAATTTTGTTTGAACTGGCTGGTGTTTCTGAGGAAGCCGCCCGCGAGTGTTTCGCTCGTGTGGCTTATAAGCTGCCTTTGAAGGTCAGGCTGGTTGGGCGCACGATTAAGGTTTGATGCTGTGTTTCGCACAGTTGTAGGTTTTGAGAGTTTTGTTTGAGGTGAAATGCAGATC
>JAIXUU010000327.1 GCA_027483405.1 Planctomyces sp.
TGGGTATTTGATGTTGGGTATTTGATGTTGGGTATTTGATGTTGGGTATTTGATGTTGGGTATTTGATGTTGGGAGTTGGGCACTTGAAATCGATGAGTTCTCAGTCTTCATCACCAATACCAAAAACCAAACGCCAAATACCAAATACCAAATACCCAACACCAAACGCCAATCTTCAGTCAAAAAGAGAGAGGCAGGTCACTGGTTAGGTGAGCCTGCCTCTTCCTTGCCGCCAGGGGGTGGCGGACTGGGTGGGAAGTGACAGACCCGGCGAAAAACCGCCGGGTCTGTCGAAATTGTGCGTCCTTGCCGGACACCTTCCGTGGCGTCAATCCTGTGATCTGAATGGCTCACTCAAGCCATCTTCAGGTGTGATGAAGACTATTCATCGACACTCTTGAGGATCACAAACCGCTTGCCTTCAGCATTTCGCAGGTGCAGGATGACCCCTTCTTTCAGATCGACATTGGCCAGAGCGGCTTTCACATCTTCAGGCTGAGCCACCACTTTGTCGCCAATCTTTTCGATCACGTCACCCACCTTCACACCGGCAGCTTCAGCGGCAGAATCACCCGCCACTTCAGTCACGACGACACCTTCACCAGTCACACCCAGTTGGCGGCCGATCGATGGTGTCAGCCGGTCGATCGACATCCCGATGTTGTCCAGCGACTGGCTCTTGGGCTTGCCCGACTGAGCCAGCTGCGAGCGTGAAAAATCGCTGGGCATTTCTTCTGCTACAACACTCAGGTTGAGTTCCTTACCTTGACGCTTGGCGACAATCGGGTAGGACTTGCCGATATCGAGCCGTTCGACAGCCGATTGCAAGGAACGTGGATCGTTCACCTTCACACCATTCACCGAGATCACCACGTCGCCTGGCTCGAGGCCTGCCTTGGCAGCAGGTGAATCGGGGCGAACCATCTGGATGACGACACCTTCACCGGCATTCGCACCCAGCTTGAGTGCAATCGATTCGGCCACAGGGGCAATCGATGTTCCCAGATAAGCCCGCTTGACCTGCCCGCTGGCCACCAGTTGCTTGCTGACCCACTGTGCCATGTTGATGGGAATCGAGAAGCTCACACCATCGTAACCGCCACTGCGGGACGAGATCGCAGTATTGATACCGATCACTTCACCACGCAGATTGATCAGCGGCCCGCCACTGTTGCCAGGATTTACAGCCGCATCGGTCTGAATGAAGTCTTCGCGTTCGGTAATCCCCATCCCACGGCCTTTACCGCTGACAATCCCGGCTGTCACGCTGGTATCGAGCCCAAAGGGAGAACCAATCGCCATCACCCAGTCGCCCGGCTGTGCCGAGTCGCTGTCACCTAATGGAAGCGCCACAAGGTCTTTGGCCCCTTCGATCCGCAGAATGGCCACGTCAGTCCGAGGATCGGTTTTGATATCCTTGGCGACGTATTCCTTGCCGTTTTGCAACGTCACGATCACTTCGTCGGCCCCATCGACCACATGGTTATTGGTCATGATGATCCCGCTGGCATCGATCACAAAGCCACTCCCCATCCCACGTTGCATGGGTGCACGCTGCTGGCGCGGTGCTTTGAGCATGTCGCGGAAGCGGGGATCATTCTTGAAGAATTCTGGCAGTGGCAAGTCGTCGCCACCGGGAAGGCTGCCAACGTTAGCCGCGTTCCCTTTGCTGAGTGTCCGAATCGAGACAATCGCTGGCAGGCTTTGCGAAGCGACTTCGCGAAACGCCATCGAGAATTCGCCCGGCGTGAGGACGCGGGGAACCGCCACGGCCTGAGTGTGTTCTGCATATTGCATCGAGGCCACCGCGACAATTGCTCCAGCGGAAAGTGTGGCCAGACTGCCGCCAAATCGAGAGAGAAAACTCATCCGTCACTCCTTCACAACTCAAAAACCGCTCTAGCGGCCTGGTGTTGGTAATTAAACTTCCGTTCATCAAAAAACTCAGCCAGAACCGACTTCAACCAGAAAAACTTTCGAGGTTGTTATCTTTTGGCCATCGACCAGTCATCGAGAGTCCGTTTTGAACGAAACTCATTGTGGCAACTCCATTTCTGGCCAGAGGTGAACTGGAGCTGTGATGACTGCTGCTCTTAGATTTACGGCTTCCGTCGGGTGACTGTTGGAGAGGAAAAATTTCTTTTCCGCCACTTAGCATCTCAGCGACTGAACCCAGCGTGTTGCGACGTTTCGCCGTCTGAGCTTCATCATATGCCCGTCCGCTTGTCGCACCTGGGCAACATGAAGATTCGTAACCGATTGTATTTAATGATGTTATGACAAATTGTGTGTTGCGTGTGATTACCGACAGCAATGGGTGCTTTCCAGAATAGATAGCATGGCAACAATAAGTGTATTATCATGTGTTGGTGTAATGAAAAGTGGATCAAGCATTCGATCCAGGACTAATATCAAATTGTAAGGAATGAGTTTTCATGCCGGGAAAAACGATCCAGTCGAAATCATCTCATCAGCGAGGATTCACACTGATTGAATTGCTCGTGGTCATTGCGATTATTGCGATCCTCATTGCCTTGCTGCTCCCTGCGGTTCAGCAGGCACGCGAAGCCGCCCGCCGAACACAGTGCCGTAACAACCTCAAGCAGTTGGGCCTGGCACTCCACAACTACCACGACAATTACGGTGCTTTTCCCCCTTTGTTTGTGATGCCCGTGGTTCCAACAAATTCGACCAATCACGCGACGGCTACCGGAGCGAACTCGGCCAATATGGCACCTGGCTGGGGTTGGATGGCGTTTCTTTTGCCCTACATCGATCAGGCGCCACTGTATTCCTCCCTCGGAGTGGGTTCGACCCGCTTCCCTCTCGACAGCCAAAACCTGATTCGTACTCCCATTGCAGGCTATATGTGCCCATCGGACATTGCCGGCCCGATCAATGCCGGTTCGATGTGGGCTCGCCAGACCGAAAATGGCTGGGAAGCAGCCACGTCCAACTATGTGGCTGCTCATGACCACGAAACCACCATCAACCCCCTGGTCGCTACTGATCCCGATCGCGGCAACAAAACTCCCACCGGTGGTTTTTTCCCCAACAGCCGCACATCAACTCGCGACATTACCGATGGCACATCGAACACGATGGCAGCAGGTGAACGACGTTACAAACAGAACGAAAATGCTTCGGCAGCGGTTTGGATTGGTACTATCGATGGAGATCATGAGAACGATTTCGGTTACGACACCGCGGGAACTGGCCGCAACCGCATTAATGAAGACAGCAATTCCGGAGCCGACTGGGATTGGGTTCGCAGTTTCAGCAGTGCTCACACGGGTGGAGCCCACTTTGTCATGTTCGATGGATCAGTCCGCTTCGTGAGTGAAAACATCGACCATTCCCCAGGCCGAACTGACGGAACGGATACGCCTAACAGCCTCTTCGACAACATCATCTCGATTCGTGATGGCAACGTCGTCGGCGAGTTCTAACTCAATGGCCAATGATTGCTGATCCAGCGCACATTAAAGACCTCACATCCTCGCGATGTGAGGTCTTTGCTTTTTACCGGCAAATCAACGAATCAAACTCTATGGATGCAGCGGGGCCGGGTGTGGTCTACAATGTATTTGCAAATGGTACGTACCACAGGAATCCGCGCATGCCCCGTGTTGGTTTGTTCATCCCCTGTTATATCGATCAGATCTACCCTGATGTCGGCCTCGCCACTTGCGATGTGCTGGAGCGGTTTGGCTGCGAAGTCGATTTCCCCAAAGACCAGACCTGCTGCGGCCAGCCCATGGCCAACACCGGCTGTACCGTCGACGCCATCCCGGTCGCCAAAAAATTCATCGAGCTCTTCGCCAGCTACGATCACATTGTCTGTCCTTCGGGAAGCTGTGTGGCCATGATTCGCAGTCATTACGAACATCTGCTTCACGATGAAATTGAAGCGGGCCGGGTCGATCGAGCCAAATTCAAGCACGTGGAAAAAAACACACTCGAACTCGTCGAATTTCTGGTCGATGTCCTCAAAGTCGAGTCGCTGGATGTTCCGTTCCCTCACAAGGTCGGCCTGCATCAAAGCTGTCATGGCCTCCGCGAATTAAGGCTCGGCCAGTGCAGTGAACTGGTCTCACCCGCTTACAGCAAAGCCGAACAACTCCTCAAAACCATGCCCGGGCTGCAACTGGTGGGACTGAAGCGGGTCGATGAATGCTGCGGCTTCGGCGGAACGTTTGCCATTAACGAAGAGGCCGTCTCGTGCATGATGGGAAATGACCGGATTCACGACCACGAAGAAGCTGGAACCGAGGTGATGACCGCTGGCGATATGTCGTGCCTGATGCATTTACAGGGACTGCTGGTACGCCAGAAAAAGCCGATCAAGATCATGCATCTCGCACAGATTTTTGCCGGTCGAGCCGTGACCTAATGCACGATTTATGATTCATCGAGACTGCCTCAAGCTTTGTTAACGACGAATACTTAGAGATATCGAACATTCCTCGGAGCCCGAGATGATTGCTGCCAAGCACGATCACCCGACCAACGCCCAGAAGTTCACCGATAACGAGCCGCGTGCCCACTGGCACGATCAGGCGATCTGGTTTGTGCGCTCCAAGCGGGATAAAGCCGCCTGGACATTGCCGGAATGGGAGCTGCTGCGCGAACGGGCTTCACAAATCAAAACACACATGCTCTCGAACCTCGCGGGATATCTCGAACAGTTCGAAGCCGAAGCCACCAAACGTGGGGCAGTCGTGCATTGGGCAAAGGATGCCGCCGAGCATAATGAGATCGTCTTAAGCCTTTTGCAGAAGCACGGCGTCAAAAAAGTCGTGAAAAGCAAATCGATGCTCACGGAAGAGTGCCATCTCAATCCGTTTCTCGAGCGACATGGCCTCGAAGTGGTCGATACCGATCTGGGGGAATGGATTGTCCAGCTGCTGCATGAACCTCCCAGCCATATTGTCATGCCCGCCATTCACATCAAGCGCGAAGAAGTGGGCGAGCTGTTCCATGAGCATCTGGGAACAGAAAAGGGAGCCACTGATCCTCCTTACCTCGTGAATGCCGCTCGTGTCGAATTACGGCAGAAGTTCCTCGGTGCGGAAGCCGGCATCACGGGCGTGAACTTCGCGATCGCCGAGACTGGCGGCTTTGTCGTCTGCACGAATGAAGGGAACTGCGATTTAGGAGTTTCGCTGCCAAAGCTGCACATTGCCTGCATGGGGATGGAAAAGATCATTCCGAGGGCAGCCGATCTGTCTGTTTTCCTCCGTTTACTGGCCCGTTCGGCCACTGGGCAGCCGATAACCACTTACTCGTCCCATTTCCATGGCCCGATGGAAGGTGGCGAACTGCATATTGTGATTGTCGATAATGGCCGCAGCAAAATTCTCGGGACGCCCGAGTTTCGCAGGTCGCTGCACTGCATTCGCTGTGGTGCGTGTATGAATACCTGCCCGGTCTATCGTCGCAGTGGCGGGCACAGCTATGAAACCACAGTCCCCGGCCCGATTGGCTCGATTCTCGCCCCATCGCGCGACCCGGCTCAGCACAGCACCTTGCCCTTTGCCTGCAGCTTGTGCGGCTCATGCAGCGATGTCTGCCCCGTCAAGATTGATCTGCATCTGCAGTTGCTCACCTGGCGGAAGCAGATTGCCGCACTGGGACTTCTCCCCTTTGACAAACGCTGGGGCATGTGGTTTGCCGGCAAGCTCTTCAGCCACCCCAGGCTGTACGAGTTCATGGGAAAAGTCGGCCGAAGGCTGTGGCCATGGCTTCCCAGATTCATGGTCTACAACGGCCTCAACAAATGGGGCAAACAACGCGAACTCCCCCCCCTGCCGAAGAAGTCTTTCCGGGAATTGTATGCCGAGAGAAAGAAGCTCACTGAGAAA
>JAIXUU010000352.1 GCA_027483405.1 Planctomyces sp.
CATCCCGCTCAATATACAACTCCCGGCTGAATGGCACCTTCCGGCTGCCAGCCGCTGGATCTTCGGGGTTATTGATGCAGTCGAACTCTTCGGTCTGACCTTCGGGATAGTTCGTCAGCACGACTTTCAAAGGCTTGAGCACACCCATCACACGCGGGGCGGATTTGTTCAAATCATTCCGGACGGCATTCTCCAGCACCACGAGATCGGTCATCCCGTTAAAGCGGGTGACGCCAATCGTTTCGCAGAAGTCGCGCATCGCAGCCGGTGTATAGCCACGCCGGCGAATACCAGCGATGGTCGGCATGCGGGGATCGTCCCAGCCGCTGACAATCTTCGCCTCGACCAGTTCGAGCAATTTGCGCTTGCTCATCACGGTGTAGGTGAGATTCAGCCGGGCAAACTCGATCTGCTGGGGGTGATAGATCCCGACGGCTTCAATCAGCCAGTCGTAGAGTGGCCGGTGGATTTCAAATTCGAGCGTGCAGATCGAATGGGTGATTCCTTCAATCGAATCGCTGTAACCATGAGCGAAGTCGTACATCGGGTAGAGGCACCAGGCATCCCCTGTGCGGTGATGGTGGGCGTGCCGGATGCGATAGATGACCGGGTCGCGGAGCAGCATGTTGGTATGGGCCATATCGATCTTCGCCCGCAGCACATGCGCACCATCCGGGAATTCACCGGCCCGCATGCGGCGGAAGAGATCCAGGTTTTCCTCGACCGACCGGCTGCGATACTGATTCTCGATACCGGGCTGAGTCACTGTCCCGCGCTGTTCGCGAATCTCGTCGAGTGTCGAGCTGTCGACATATGCCTTACCCTTTTCAATGAGCAATTCCGCCCACTGGTAGAGCTGCTCGAAGTAATCGCTGGCGTAGTACAGGCCATCCCACTCGAAGCCGAGCCAGCGGACGTCTTCCTGGATCGAGTTGACGTACTCGATGTCTTCTTTGGTGGGGTTGGTGTCGTCGAAGCGGAGATTGCATTTGCCGCCGTACTTTTTGGCGATGCCGAAGTTCAGGCAGATCGACTTGGCGTGGCCAATGTGCAGGTAGCCATTGGGTTCTGGTGGAAAGCGGGTGTGCACTTTTCCGCCGAAGCGTCCCGAGGCGTTATGGCCATCGATGATCTCGTGGATGAAGTTGGTAGGTGCAGCGGGGGGAGTCGTCGGATCCGTCGACATAGTAAAGCTTTCCGAACGGGCAGGGGTGTACTGGGAAAACATCGTACACCGAACGGGCTGAATTTTCTGAATCGGCAACACACAAAAAACGGTGCTGTTGAAGCTGTTGTTGTGGCCGAATTGGCAGATCGAATCAAGCACGGCTGGTCGAGAGTACCGATTGCGCTCGATTTTCCTTCAGTTACGAAGGGTTGGGGGCCGAAATGTTAAGGGCTGAAGGGCATTGATCGCAGCGTACGGCAAAAACTGCCGAGGTGGTCAATTTGCCTGCTCTGCAAATGGAAATTGTCCCGTGGAACATCTCCCGATCACTCCCATGCTCTCGGCAGATCAAGTGCTGGAGCTGCTCTTTCGCACATCGCATGTGTTGAAAATGGAGCTGGATTCTCAACTCGGCGAATGGAACATGACTGAGGCCCGCCATGGGCTGATGAAGCTGCTGGTGGATCGCCATCCCGATGGGCTTTTGCAAACAGAACTGGCCCGGCTGCTGATGCAGTCGGAATCGAACATCTCGATGCTGGTCGATCGATTGCAGGCCGACGGCATTCTCGAACGCATTACACCCAAGGGTGATCGCCGCAAGCGATTACTCTGTCTGACACCGGCTGGGCTCGAACTATGGAACGTGGTCGAGCATGTCCGTCAGCGCTGGGCCGAATCGTGCTTCCGCAGCCTGGGGGAAGATCGAAAAATCCAACTGGGCGTCTGGCTGAAGTCGATTCTGAGAGAAGTGCGTCCTGAAGAAGTTCCTGCACTTCCAGCAGCCAGATTCTGGCGACGGGAGGCTTCCTGATGTCTAGCAAGTCGCGTGCAAAATACTGGCCTCGTCCCGCGCGAACAGCAGGGCTTTCGACACGCGCTGCAATTGTCGCAGTGCTCAGTTCAGCGCTGTTGGTAAGTCTGTGCACAGGCTGCTCGCGAAACTACTGGCGGACTCAGGCCGATTTCGACACTTACAACGAAGTGCTCAAGAAGACGCGCGATCCGCGCTGGGATCTGCCGCGAGTGACTGTGGAAGCAGATCCTCGCAGCCGGTTTTTTGATCCGTTTGACCCGGATCATGAGCCGTTGCCGCCCGATGATCCTGCCGCCGCACAGTACATGGTGCGCGCCAGTGGTTGGAATGGCTACAAAAGCTGGCACAAGCTGGGTGAATCGCTCACCGTCGAAAACCCGCAATGGCTGGCAAACTTTGGCTTCTCACCGGAGATGATTCCCGGGAAGAGCAATGAGTTCCTGGCCACTGAAAAAAAGGCGGCCGATGTGCTCGACGAAGAGACACCCGGCCCGCTTCCGATGAACACGCCTGATGGCATGACACCTGGACAATCAGCCCAGGGCTCACCAGCGGCTGGTCAAATGGCGGCGGCAGGTGCTCAATCGAAAGCAACGACACAAAAGTCAGCGATTCAACTGGTGAATCACGAAGTGATGGAAGTGGCACAGGGCGGGGCGGAATTGCCACCACCACCTATTCCACCAGTTCCCAGCGCCGACCCTTTCCCGGAAGTTCCCGGTGCTGCACCCGCAGCGAATGAAGGCAATATGCCTGCCATGTTGCCGGGTGCCAATGCTGATGGTCAGGTGGCTCAGAATACAGATGATCCCATCACGACAGGCCGGCAGGTTCCGACCATTGATCGACTCACACTGGAGCAGGCGATTGAACTGGCGAATCTGAATAACCGCACGTATCAGTCGATTATTGAAGATGTCTACCTGGCGGCACTGGATCTGACATTTCAGCAGTTTCAGTTCAATGTGCGCTATCTGGGCTTCAGTGGTGAACCGAATGGTGGGTTGGAGTATCGCAACACGCCGGGCGGGCCCAATAACCTCGCCTTGGGTGGAAGATTCGGAGTCAGCCAGTTGCTCCCCACCGGGGGCCAGTGGGTGGCTGAGTTAACGAACAATACGTTGTGGCTCTTCTCGGGGCCCAATCAGACCGCGAGTGTTTCTGTATTGAGTTATTCGCTGGTGCAGCCTTTGCTTTTGGGTGCTGGTCGAAAAGTGGTGATGGAAAACCTGACGCAGCAGGAGCGTCAGGTGCTCTATTCTGTCCGAACTCTGGCGCGCTATCGAAAGATCTTCTTCAGCGATACGGTCATCAACGGGCCGGGTGGCGGCTTTCTGGGGCTCTTGCGTCAGTATCAGCAGGTGCGTAACCAGAAAGACAACATTCAGGCTTTGATTGTGCAGGTCGAGCGATTGCGAGCTTTGAACTCGGCCAAGCCTCAGGTCTTTCTGCAACGCGTTGAACCTTTCCCTGTCGATCTCAATCCACCCGCTGAGTTTGCAGCACAACTCGTATTGAACCCGGCTCGACTGGAAGTGGGCTGGCGTGGCCCGATGACTGCCGAAATGCGTGATCGGCTGATGGCACTCTCCACCAGCAACGCCTGGCGTGAAGCGATCAACAATGCCTACCGCCAATTGGAAACCGAAACGATCAGCCTCGATATCGCACAGCTCGTCACGCGATTGGCGAACTCCGAAAACGCACTTCGTTCAGCCGAACGTTCCTTTCAGGACAATCTCGATCAGTTCAAGCTGCAGCTCGGCGTTCCGACCGATTTCCAGATCTCGATCAAGACCGATATTCTCAAACAGTTTGAATTGATTGATCCACTGCTGAATGCCCGTGAAAACGAAGTCATCGCGTTCGTGAACGATGTCAGCCTGCTCGATGATACGGTCGTCGATGTGGCCACGCTGGAGCGCGTCACCAGCCTCTTCGATGAGATGATGGATCGCATTGAAAAAGACAGCCTGGAGACGGTTCGCATCGATTTTGAACGTGTGGCAGCCAACGAGGCTTATCGACTGGCTCATTTGCCGACGCTGAATCAGCGGGAACAATACCGCAAGAACCTGGAGCGCGACGCTCAGATTTTTGCCTCACAACTGAAAGATTTTGCCAGCATTCGAGAACGTATTGATATTGTCCGCAGCCGACCAGCCAATACTCCGTGGACACCTGCACAATGGCGGGATGCGGTTTTTGAAATTAAGAACTGCCGCGAAGATTTATTACAGGTGACACAGAGTCTGAAAGTGGTTCAACTGGGTTTAAGAGTGGAGCTGATCAAGCTGGCCGATTTCGACCTGGCATTTGATCAGGTGGTCGAACTGGCGATGGAGAACCGGCTCGATCTCATGAACCAGCGAGCCTTTGTGGTCGACAGCCGGCGGCAGATGGAAGTGGCTGCCAACCGCCTCCAGGCACAGGTCAATCTGGTGGCAGAAGGAGATATTGGAACATCTGGCGGGAATAAACCGTTCGATTTTCGCGGGACAAACAGCCAGTACCGCGCGGGTGTTCAGGTCACTGCACCTCTCGATCAAATAATTGAGCGGAACAATTATCGCGAATCGCAGATTAATTATCAGAGAGCCCGTCGTGCGTACATGGCTCTGGAAGACGATGTGAAGGCAGATGTTCGTGCCGAGTGGCGGCAACTCTCTGTTTTGAGGCAAAACTTCGAAACAGCCCGGCAAACACTCCGTTTTTCGGCCATGCAGCTCGATCTTGCTATTGAGAACAATAACGCTCCGACGAATGCGGCTGCCGCCGGGAATGCCGGTCGTACCAATCAGGGCGGAAATACAGGTTTGAACCTGCTGAATGCCTTGAATGCGATTCTGGGTGCTCAGAACGACTTGATTGGAATCTGGGTCGATTACGAACGGAATCGCATTAACATTTACCGTGACATGGATATCATGCAGGTGGATGAACGGGGAATCTGGATAGACGACATCTATCAGAACCGGACATCTCCTGCCGCATCTGATAACAACGAGCCCGCCTATGACACCGCCAGCCTCCCCCCAACAGCCGCACTCCTCGTCTCCGTGGGAACTGAAGAGCTCCTCCAGCGGGAGCGAAGTTCCCGCGTTCGAACTGGGCGAATCAGCCTCCCTGCACCCGGCGTCGTCGCCGCGGTCAGTGGATACGGAAACGGCTCCACAGCGGACGGCAGCTTCGGCCAGCGAAACTCTGACGCCATCCAGCAAGTCCGCTTCGAAGAACCCTCCCGCAGCGCCGGCAACTCCCATCCGGTCTTCGACAGTCGAAGCACCCAAACGGGAACTGGCCAAGAAGCGCAAAGGGGGCTGGGGCAAATGGATCGCACTGACACTCCTGCTGGCAGCCGGAGTGGGTGGCGCCCTCGCGTTCCCACAGTTCGGGATGATCAAAGCCGCCCCTGATGAAGCCGAAGACGGAGTGATGACCACTCCCGTTCGCAAAGGCGATATGCAGGTGACAGTGACGGAAACGGGGACACTCGACAGTGCCCGCAATGCCATCCTCACTTGCCAGGTCGAAGGCTCGACAACAATCATCAGCATTGTCCCCGAAGGGACCTTCGTAAAGGAAGGGGATATCGTCTGCGAACTGGATGCTTCGGCTCTGGTGGATCGCGAAACCACACAAAAGATCAGTCTCACGCAGGCCGAAGCGCTGCTTTCACAAGCCCAGGAAAATGTTGAGATTCAGAAGACTCAGAACGAGAGCGATGTGGCGGCTGCCGAACTGAAGCTCTCGCTGGCACTTCTCGATCTGCGCAAGTTCGAAGAAGGCGAGTTTTTACAACAGGTCAATGAGCTTTCCGGCGCAGTGACTCTGGCGCGAGAAAACCTCTCTCGTGCGGAAGAGTCGCAAGCATTCGTGAAGCGGATGGCTCAGAAAGGCTACCGCAGTCAGAACGATCTCGAAGCCGAACGGATTGCCGTGACAAAGGCCGAGATCGATTTGAAGGTGGCCGAAGAAAAGCTCAAGGTGCTTAAAGATTTCACCTATGTGCGCACGCTCGAAGAATTGCAGGCCAATGCCAAAGAGTTTGAGCGGGAAATTCAACGCGTGAAGCGAAAGTCTGTGGCCGCACTTTCTCAGAAGCAGGCCGAACTTTCGAAGTGCGAACTGACATTCAAGGTCGAGAAGGACAAGTACGAACGCATCGTGAAGCAGATTGAAGCCTGCACGATCCGTGCGCCGCAGGATGGGCAAGTCGTCTGGGCCAATGCTCGTGATCCCCGGCGTTCGGATGCTCCCGTGATCGAAGAAGGGGCTGTGGTTCGTGAACGTCAGGCGATTATCAACCTGCCTGATTACGATGCAATGAAGGTCAATGCCCGGATTCACGAAAGCCGTATCAGCCTCATCAAGACAGGTCTGCCGGTACGGGTACGCATCGATGCCTATGCTGGCGAAGTCTTTGCCGGTGTGGTCGATACTGTTTCTTCAGTTCCACTGTCGAACAGTTCGTTCTCTCGTGGCGACGTGAAAGAATACGAAGCCAGCGTGCGACTGACCGATGCCGTCGAAAAGGTGAACAAGCTGAGGCCAGGCCTCTCGGCCAATATCGAGATCATTGTGGCTGAACTGAGCGATGTGCTTCTGGCTCCCGTCCAGGCCATCGTAACGATTGGTCGCGATCAATACGCCTGGGTACGAAGTGGCGATAAGTACGAGCGGCGAACGGTGAGAATCGGTCGAACCAACGAACGTCAGATCGAGATTAAAGAAGGTCTGGCCGATGGCGAGAAAGTCGTCATGAATCCTCGAACCCTCTTCGCCAAAGAAGTGGGTCAGCTCGAGAATGAACTCGCGAAAAAGGAAGCGGAACAATCGGCCGAAGGTGGCCCGCGCCGTCCTGGTGGCCCGCGAGGCATGGGTGGTGAACGTCGCGGCCCCGGTGGACCAGACGGTGCCGATGGTTCCAGCCCAATAATCCCGGGTCGACCTGGCATTCCCGGTGAGCGTGGCAGTCGTGAACCCGGTGCAGGTGAATCTGGCCGACCACAAGGCGGGCGTCCGGGTGCTTCCCAGCTCGACGCCGGTCGGGTACGTCCCCAGAATGAGGGTAGTGCGGGAACACGTGGCCCTGCCGATTTTCCTGTCGAGACAAAACCTGCGGAAGCTGGTGCGAAGTCATCAGAAAATCGCCAGGCGCCAGTTCTGCCATTACCCGCCGCCACGAAGTAACGCCCGGCATCGAACAGTGTTTCCTCTGATGGAGAGGGTTCATTCCATCATCGAGTTCTCAAAGCCATCGCCACAATCTCAGCCCGCTCCTAGATCACATCCCTGACAACGATTTCGAAAACTTTCCGCATGAAGTATGCCGCCCGATTAATTGACATTCACAAGACCTACCAGTTGGGCGAGCACCTGGTGCGGGCCTTGCGTGGTGTCTCGGTCGATTTTCCCGAAGGCGATTACGTGGCCATCATGGGATCCTCGGGAAGTGGCAAAAGCACCATGCTCAACCTGCTCGGGGCTCTCGACCGTCCCACAGATGGACATTACATCCTCGCCGGTCACGATGTCAGCGAACTCGACGATGATCAGCTTTCTGAGATTCGTAACAAGCTGATTGGCTTTATTTTTCAGTCGTACAATCTGATCCCGCAATACACAGTGCTGGAAAATATTCAGGTGCCTCTGCACTACCGCACCCATCAGCGCACGATCAGTTCGTCCGATATGAATCGTTGTCTGGATCTGGCGGGACGTGTGGGATTAGCCGAGCGTCTTGACCACCGTCCATTCCAGCTTTCGGGTGGTCAGCAGCAGCGTGTGGCGATTGCTCGCGCACTGATTAACGATCCCGAAATCATCCTCGCCGACGAACCGACCGGAAATCTCGACTCGACGACCGAGCAGGAAATCATGCAGCTTCTGGGCGAACTCAATGCCGAGGGCCGCACGATCATCATGGTGACGCACGAAAACTCCGTCGCACGTAAAGCCAAGCAGCAGATCATTATGAAGGATGGCCTTATCGCCGGCTTTGGCCTGTTCTCGGATGATACTCACAGCAAGTAGCTCGTCCGCCTGCCGGGTATCTATGTGTGATGCTCTGTGCCATGCTTGCGGTTGTCATTACCCTTCACGCGCCACTGTGTGGCACGACCCTGGAGCCCCAAAAATCAAAACAGTGCGGAAGGGCGTGGTTCTATACGCTTTTCAACTTCACGTTTTCATACTGCCGGGTGGCAGGGGTCGGATGTCTTCATCCGCCCCCTGGTCAATCGAGTTCACCAGCACGAATGCTGCCGTGACATGCCTTTATGACTTTCAAACACGTTCGCAATCAGCAATGAGAGTCCAATAACCTTGGGGGCCAACGAGGACGTTTGACCCCAACCACGCAGATCAGTTGAACCAAACCGCAAAACCAAAGAACTGCCCGCCAAAGACTCGCTGCAGTTCGTTCCAGCTGGCCTCTGACGAAAGTGGCCCTTCTTCGATAAAGGGAGCGGCCCCTGTTCCTGATATCCACAGCACCATGTCAAAACGCTCCGGCTTCTGAAACACTTTGGCCAGATTCACTCCCCGCCCCTTCACTCCACTCGAATTGACCAGGCTTCCGCGCCAGAAGGGAATCAGCTTTTTCCCCAGCAGAATCGCCTCAATCTCATCCAGTACTTTGTGCCAGCCCGTGATCTGCTCGCGTGAAACCCTCAAACCAATGACGACATTCTTCTGCCGATCATTGGGAATCCATTCGGCATCGTCATCCGTTTCGGCTTCATAAAGTTTCCAACAGATCCGGCTCAACCGCACCATCTCCAACAGATGAGCATGCGCACTGGCCATCCGGCTCGCATCGACAACTTCGAAATTCACCAGATGAATCATCGCAATCAGGTCAGCAATTCGAGAGAAGGAAAAGCTGCCATTTTCGTTCGGTTCAGGTTCCTGATTCCAGGGGTAAGGCGTCACAGGTTTGGCATAAATCATATGCCCTGCACGCTCAAACAATTCCTTCGTGTTATAGGCGGCGGACAGATCACAGATCGCCATCAGGAAGTGGCAATACCCTCGCAACCAGACGGCATCCCCTTCATCAATCTGCACGAGAAACTTGTCGGCAGGAATACCTCGTATTGCCGGATTGACTGCCGAAAGGAGTTGCCAGAACGATTCGTCATCACCCACTTTTCCATTGCGATTGAAGTCGAGCGAGATCTGTCCCGGACGGAAAGGAAGTTTTACTCGCTGCGTTTCCAGCCCGGCCAAAGTCTTTTCAGCCACCGCAATCTGCTTCCCGAGTTTCGAGAAAATCTCCTGCGTTTGAGCAAACGTCACCGGGGCTGGTTGCGGATTTTCAGGGATGCCTCGAAAAAACGGTAAACTCAAGCTTCGAGCGGTTCCTCCACCCGCTCCAAAGTGGTATTGGCTGGCTGCAAACTCATCGACGGCCCCCAGAAACTGCAGCAAACCCAGCGCGAAACGCACTTCGGCATCGTCGGGTTTTTGTTCCAATTGGGCCTGTAGCCGGGCAGCACCTTCTTGAAATCGAGCCTCTTTCCCTGCTTCTGCCAGAATCTCAGCAGCGGTCTCAGCCCCCAGCAATCGATGAAAATCTCCCCCACCCAGGATCATCGTCACGACAGTGATCACATAAGCCATAACCGTCATCAGACGCGACATCTTCAGCCCTCCCAGGTGAAACAATCAGCACAGTTTAACCACAGTCTACTCACGACTTGTCATTTACGTTTCGTCGCTTCTTCGCGGCACATGCTTCTGGAGAATTCATGTGCACATTCTGGCTCGGTGGTGTACTTTGCAGAGAACTGATAAAGATCGTTTGACGCCGGTTTGAGACTGGTGTCAGAAACTCAAATCTGGATTTGTCGTTTCGAAAAAGGAAGTGATCATGGTCAATGCCGTCGAACTGGTTGGGTCTGGCAATCTGCTGATTGTACGCGTGACAGGTAAACTCGATGCCGACGCCTATGAGCAGTTCGTTCCTATGGTCGAAAAGATGGTCGCTGAGCATGGCAAACTGCGACTGCTCTTCGAAATGCACGACTTCCATGGCTGGACCATGGGCGCGTTGTGGCAAGACATCAAGTTTGATTTCAAGCACGGCAAAGATATCGAAAAGCTCGCCATTGTCGGCGAAAGCAAATGGGAAGAAGGGATGGCTGCCTTCTGCAAACCATTCACAGGAGCTTCGATCAAGTACTTTGATATCTCGAAGCTGGAAGACGCCAAAGCCTGGATTGTGGCCTGATGCGAACGCCTCTCATGCCGCTTCAAACAGCTCAAGATTGACTCTGCCCAAGGTTTTTTCAGTAAACATTCATTAGAACTCATTGTGAAGTTGCATAAATTTTACGAGAGGACGAAACTTTCCCCCGGATGAATCGGCAGTCGGCTGAATCCTTCATCCGCCGGGGAGAGTTCTGATGTCGCTGTGGTTTGGTTTGAGCAGTCTGGCGTGGCAGGGAAACTCTCTGGCCCTGGCAGGGAGCGGTCTTTCTGCAGTCCTCATCATCTGGTGTGTGCTGGTCGCCTGCAGTTCACTTCTGGGTGGCTGGCTTCCATCGCTGATGAGAATCACCCACCAGCGCCTGCAACGCATCATCAGTGGTGTGGGTGGTTTCATTGTCGGCGTGGCTTTGTTCCATCAAGTACCCCATGCCATTCATGCTCTGGGTGATGGCGGCGTCAAGAATCCTGTCGATCTGACGATGCTCTGGGTCGTCGTGGGCCTGGTGGCCATGTTCGTCATGCTGCGAGTCTTTCACTTCCATTCGCATTCCCATGGGGAAGACGACGCCGGACATGCACACGATCATGGACACAGTCACGACCATGGGCATGCTCATGATCATGACCATACCCACTGCCAGTCTCATTCCCCCAGTCACGAGGCTCACCAGACTGCGACTTCACAGGCTCACGATTCGCACTACACGGATCGAACACACCTTCCCGTTGTCTCTTCAGCAGTCGTGGCGGATACGTTACTTCCAGTGCTGGATCCAGCCTCCAGCTCGGCAACTCAGGCTCCTGTTCCTCCGGCGGCGCACGATCTCAGTTGGGTCGCCATGACATTCGGCCTGGTCATTCACACGCTCGTCGATGGCATGGCTCTCGCTGCTGCTGTCAAAACGGATCAGTTGCATCTTCCGGCAGGTTCTCTCTTCGGGTTGGGAACCTTTCTCGCCATTGCTCTGCATAAACCTCTCGATTCCCTCTCGATTACGTCACTCATGCTGGCGGCTGGCAGCCCCGCCAGGTGGCGAACTCTGGTCAACTTCGGTTATGCACTCATGTGTCCAGCCGGTGCCCTCTTATTCGTACTCGGAGTGGAACAGCTTCAAGGCCAGCAGGCTTTGATCGTCGGTTGTGCGTTGGCATTTTCTGCGGGCTCATTCCTGTGCATTGCCCTGGCTGACCTGCTCCCCGAAGTGCAGTTTCACTCCCATGATCGCTGGCAACTGACCTCTCTACTCATCGCAGGCACCATTGCCGCCTGGGGGATCGGCTTCCTTGAACCGGCTCACTCCCACGGCAATCACGACAGCCACGATCACGCCGGCCACGATCACACGGGCCATGATCATGCTCACGGCTCTGGCGAAGTTCAGCAGCTCAGGCTGAAGGTCAAGTAAGCACCCATCCCAGGAATCACCGCTTTGTCCCATGCTTGTCGCTCTGGGCTGCCAATTCCACAGAACTCTCACCCAAGTGTGGCACGTCCCTGAAGGCTTTGCGAAAGGGCGTGGTCTTTGCACCCTTCGACCTCAAATTCTATGTAAGAGCAGGGCGTTTCGGGTTGGATGTCGTCATCCGCCCCCTGGTCAATCGAGGTCAACAGCCCGAATGACAGACTGGTGCGCCACTCAGCCCGGTTTTCAAGCCTGTTGATCACCAGTCAGTTTCCATAAGATGGCCTCCAACCGGCGGGTGGCCGTTTGAATCGAATACTTTGTGGCCACGTGTTCCTGGGCTCGAATCGAGAGAGCTCGTGCAGACGCCGGATCGTGGAGAAACTCTTCCATCGCCTGGGCCAGTTGGGCAGGTGCGCGAGGCTCAACGAGGCGGCCGTATTCACCACCTGCCAGAATCTCTTGCGGGCCACATGGGCAGTTGGTGCTGATCACCGGGCAGCCAAGTGCCATTGCTTCCAGCAACACATTGGGTGAACCCTCGCTATGCGAAGGCAAAACAAACAGATCGGCCCAGCGGTAACAGGGGAAAGGATTCGACAGCGATCCCCACAGTGCGACCTTCAAATTCTCAGGGAACTCTTTCGCCAGTTGTTGCAGTCGTTCCTGCAGCGGGCCTGTCCCAACGATCGACCAGATCAAATGCTTCGATGGATGTCGCCTGGCCACATCGATGAGTGCCTGAGCGAGATCCAGATAGCCCTTCGCTTCGTCAATACGCCCCACAGTCAGGATCTTGAGTGGTTCTGCATGACCAACAGCCGAGGCAGAAACGATCTCTGGTAAAGGGATGACCTGCCGGGAGAGCTCCGAGATCTGCTCAATATCAATCCCATTGACGAGCACCACCATCTCTTCGGGTGGCAGGTGCAACTGCTGCGCGACCTGGTCTTTCAGTTCGTTGGAATTGGCAGCAATGACATCCGCCGTGCGATAAGCCCATCTCGCAAAATGCCACGACACCCAGGGATGGATTTTGGCATAGCGCTCAATTTCTGCCTGTTGATCCCCCACACAGACTGAAACTCGCGGAATCCGTCTCCACCACGTCGGCCACGAAAGATCCAGCGTCAGGTTATAGACCCGCTGATAAACGACATCGATCTTTTCATCCACCAGCAGTTTGCTGTAAGCCAGCCAGCGGGATAACCGGCCGCATCCAGGCAGTTTTCCCAGCCAGCGACTCAGGCGATGGTTCTGCACGATGGGGGCCAGTTCCATCACCTGCACATCCTCCGGTACAGAAGAACGCAGCGGCCCTGTGCCATCGAGCACGACAATCAAAGGTTCGAACAGCCTTCGATCCAGATGACGGATCAATTCAATTGTTTGCCGCTCAGCCCCACCGGGATGAAACGACACCAGCGCAAACAGCACCCTCGGGCGGCTCTGTTCGACCCGTTGCCAACCTTCGAGTGCAGCATGGGGAGAATCATCGCTCATCGAGAGCCCTGAATGTCACCATGGGTTATCGATGGAGCAGGTGGCTGAAAATGTTCGGCGAGGAATTTTTGCACAATCTTCGCATGTCGCCTGGCCTCATGCTCACGCCGCTCTAAAGGATCTACTCCTTGCCACAATGAAGGGGCCAACCGGCTGAAGAGATAAATCTTCAGCAAAGGTTCCGTCCCGGAAGGTCGTAAAGCCAGTGCGACTTCGGCACCCTCGATCGTATGGCCAAACAGCCAGCACATATCAGCGACCGGATAAGGCTCCGCCAATGGTCGAGCATCACCAGTCGATGTGACGGAAGTGGCCTGTGCTTCCCATGTCTTGCGTTCCAGCAGATCATCCATTTGTCGCCACGAAACATCATCGTCGAGATGACAGACCGCTCGACTCACAGGTGGCTTGAGTCTTAGCTGCTGCATCCGCAATCGAATCTGTTCAACTACCTGATGAGCCGCTGATGGGCCTGTCTCCTGCAGCTGCGAACTTTCAGCAAACTGTCGAATTGGCCACAGTGATTCGACATCGAGCCCATGCGTCTGATAGATCTGCCTCAATCGATCCAGCAATGTCTGGCCCTGGGCCTTCAACATCGCCGCCAGTTCGGCAGTCCATAACGTTGCTAAAGCAGCGTCTTTATCGCGAGCATAATTTCCGGCCAGATACCCGAGCGATTCCTCGGCTCCAAAAACGAATCCCTCCGGGCCTTCGGCATCAATCGTCTCACCAATATATTTGAAACCCACCGGGAGTTTATCAATCACTCGTACGCCCTTGGATTTCGCAATCCGGCTGATCAAAGGGGACGTCACCATCGTCTGTACGACATACGCATCCGGGGACCAGTCGCGATATGACAACGCAAAATCAACCAGCAAGGCGCCCAACTGATTCCCCGAAAGGAGAAC
>JAIXUU010000467.1 GCA_027483405.1 Planctomyces sp.
AGAGAGGACAACTTCTGTCCCTTCGGGAGGATCACCGGTGTATGGAGTGGTGGTTTGGCTGGATTCACAGCATGTCCTGCTCTGATGTGGAAGTCTTTCAACAACCCCGGTTGTGACAGAACAGAATTGTAAGGCATCGATGGACACTCCTGCCAAAAATGTGGGATGACAAAAGCTTCTCTAACAACCACCGGATAGGAATACGCATGAGAATTTCTGCAGATGACGAAAAGTACCCTTCGGCGACTCATTTTCCGGAATTTTTGATCTAGGTGGGAATTGTCGCCTGGCTGTAAACCCCGAAATCTGGTCTGAATCTCAGGTCGGGCTGAAGCGTCGTGGATCGATGATTCTGATCAGTGTGCGACTTCTTTGGACTTCGACTGCTATGCAGATCAGACCATGATGGGTTTTCGTGGCTATGTTTTCCGGTCGCGAAGAATCGCATCGATGATAGTGATCGCCGTTGCCTCAGGATGAATATCGAGAGGACAGAACACAGGCATGGCACTTCACGCGGTGTGAAATTCTGAAATCTGTGTCAAATGTCACTGATGAGAGCTACGATGCTGAATGACTAATTGAATTTTCGCTGATCTGGTTTTCCGTTGAGGTGGTGTGACCATGACATGGGCCGCGTGGGCGATGCTGATTCCGGCGTGGACGATTGTGATTCTGACAATGACCTGGTCAATGAATCGGGTGCTGAGATCATCTTCAGGTTCCTCTGAGATGAATCCAGCCGACAGTGATTCAACCCAGGGTGTGCGACCCGAATCATCTGTCCCGAACCATGGGAGTTACCGCGCGCTGACCTCTGATATGCAAGGTGCTCCGGAATAGCGTTCGACGGTCGAGTTGAAGGACTGAGAACTGCTCAGGCTCCATGACGAGAAGTCCCTTTGTCAGCTGAACCCAAAATCAGTTGAGATAAGCCAATTGGGCGGGGATGCGGAGAAATGCGTGTAACCATCGAATCGATGGGCACTTGCGTCCTTGACTTCTCTTGTTGAGCAACCCCACAATTCGCAAAAGAGAGAAACCTGTTGTGTGGCGTTTCTCAGCTTGTCCTTTCAAATTTCATATCATGCCAAATCACAGGTGATGATCGGGACTATTTGGGCAATACAGATCGATCAACACAGCTCGATCAACATCGTTGCCCAATGGCTCCGCAGTCGCCTGCTTCAATACTGCCTTCTGATCAAGCATTTCACTGGGCTGCTGCCAGCCATCTGAGTGGTTGGGACAGTCATGAACTGACGATTTTATAGCCGCCGATTTATCTTAATTGAACGCATATTCTGTGCATCTTTGAACTCGATTGACTTCAGAAAACTCAGGAGCCACCGATGGCGGATGATTACCTTCGCAAACTGATCAAGGATGGTCTCATCAGTAAGGATCAGCTTGGTGAAGCAGAGGACCTCGGCCGCAGTATGGGGATCTCGATTTCTGACGCCCTCATTAAACTGGGGTACGTGGGAGCGAGCGAGTTGGGCCAAAGGCAGGCCGCCGCTTTCGGCTACCAGTATGTCAGTCTGGACGGGATGGAGATCTCCAGTGGTGTGATCGGGCTGCTTCCCGAATCGGTTGCTCGCGAAAACATCGTGATCCCGCTGGCGATGGACGACGACCGGCTGAAGATCGCGATCAGCGACCCGATGAACTATGAGGTGCTTGATAAACTCCGATTTCTGCTGAACCGTGATATCGATCTGGCAGTGGCCTCGAAAGAATCGATTCAAAATGCCATCAATCGGCATTATGGCCAGAGTGAAACGGAATCTGTCGATTCGATTCTGCTGGAGTTCACCGAAACAGCCATTGATTTTACGGCGACGGATATTCCTTCATCGGCTGCCACGACTGCGGAGGAGAATGCCCCGATTGTCCGCCTGGCAAATCTGATTGTCAGTGAAGCCGTGAACATGCGTGCCTCCGACATTCATATTGAGCCTTTTGAAGACAAGGTGCGTGTTCGCTACCGAATTGACGGAGTGCTGGTCGAACGAGACAGCCCCCCTAAGCGGCTGCATTCGGCACTGATTTCCCGTTTCAAGATTATGGGAAATATGGATATTGCCGAGAAGCGGCGGCCCCAGGACGGACGCATCAAGACCCGCATCAACGGCCAGGACTTTGACCTGCGAGTCAGTATTCTCCCCACTGGTTTTGGCCAGGCCATCGTGATGCGAATCCTCGATCGCAACAATATTAAAGTGGGAATCCGCAGCCTGGGGTTGTCGGACGAGAATTACCGCAGGTTCAACAACACGATTCGACGTCCGAATGGAATCTTTCTGGTGACAGGGCCCACCGGTTCCGGGAAGACCACCACTTTGTACAGTGCGCTGGGCGAAATGAACCGGCCGGACAAAAAGATCATCACGGCTGAAGACCCTGTCGAGTATTACCTGCCCGGAATCAATCAGGTCGAAGTGAAGGCCGACATTGGATTGAACTTTGCACGCATTATTCGTGCGATGTTGCGGCAAGCTCCGAACATCATTCTGGTGGGGGAAATTCGAGATGCCGAGACTGCTCAGATGGCAATTCAGGCTTCTTTAACTGGACACCTGGTTTTCAGTACTCTTCACACGAACGACGCACCCAGTTCTATTACACGTCTGATTGACATGGGGGTCGAGCCATTTCTGGTGGCATCGTCGATTGTGGCCATTATGGCGCAGCGACTAGTGCGTACCGTCTGTCCGAAGTGCAAAGAACCTTATGCACCCGACCCCAGCGAAATTGCACACTTTGCTCTGACACCAGAACAGGTTGCAGGAGCGAACTTTATGCGAGGCAAGGGTTGTAATCACTGCCAGCAATCAGGTTATCGAGGTCGAGCCGCTGTGTTCGAGCTGATGATGATGAATTCCACATTGCGTGAAATGACATTTAAAGGGGAACCTTCCCAGTCACTGCGGAGACAGGCGCGACTGTTCGGCATGAAGACGCTGGTCGAAGATGCGGTCGATAAGGCCTTGATCGGAAAGTCAACTCTGCTCGAGGCTTACAAACTCGATAAAGGTAGCGGACACTAGACAGAAAACATGAGTTCGGCGCCGAAAGCAGCGCCGAACTTAAGGTGTTCTGTATGCAGTAACAGCTTTTCTAAGCCCTGCATCATCTTCAGAGCGGTGTGAAGATGTTCCGAGAGGCTCGACACTTTGCACATCGTCTTGAGGTCTAAGGTGAAGTCGTCACGGCGGCCGATTTGCCTGCTGACTTCAGCCCTATGCATCACCTTGAATGTTGCAGAAGTGAGCACAGGTTTCGGCAGAGACCTTCGTTCTGCAACATCTTCCTGGACATGGTGAGAGATTGAGAGCTCAACAAATTTGCTTGCCGGGAAATCAGGAAGTGCAACAGATGGCGGATGACGTGTTGCTGTTTACCCGTGAACTTGAAAGCAAAATCAGGAGCTTTTGATGCGATTGCTTGAGATCGTCGGGAAGCGATGAATAATGTCTTCAGCGGGCCATCGAACAGTTTTCTTTCATACTCACAGTGTTTGACCGATTTTTCGCAAACGAATTTTGATCTGGTTCTCGGGTCACTCTCAGTCATTCATTTCATTTTGCTTTTCACACACCAGTTCGTCATTCCTTTCGTCTTGTTTTCCTTCTGACTCGATCTTCACTGAAAACTGATACGGATTCACGGAAATCTGGCAGAGAGATCTCATAGTTCTGATTCAACTTCGACACTGTTTTTGGCAAGACGAATGCTCGCAGAAAGATATGTGAGTTTTTGCCAATTTGTGTGGTTGATCAGACAATTGAACAGCATTTGATCTCTGTTCTCTGTAGTTTTCTCCGTGTGCGATTTCTTGATCTGTGAACTATCGACAGAAACTTGGGTGCCATGGCTTTTCTGCAAATCGACAAACTGTTGGAAACAGTGGTTCGCGAGCGTGTCAGCGACCTGCACATCACGACTGGACAGCCTCCCGTGGTGCGTGTCAGTGGTCACATGGTCCGGCTGGATACCAAATCGTTGGAGCCTGAAGACACAGTCGCTCTCATGAAAAGTATCACGCCTGAGCGTAATCAACAGGAGCTCCAGGAGGTTGGGGGAACTGACTTCGGATTTGCGTTTGGTGATAAAGCTCGATTTCGCGTGGCTGTGTTCAAGCAGCGCGGCCACATCGGCATGGTGCTGCGACGAATTCCTAATGAGTTCCTTTCGTTCGAACAACTCGGATTGCCCCCGATCATTCGTGATCTGATCCGCAGGCCGCGAGGTTTGTTTCTGGTGACCGGGCCGACCGGTTCGGGCAAAACCACCTCTCTGGCCAGTATGATCAACTACCTGAATGACAATGATGATGCGCACATCATCACACTGGAAGATCCGATCGAGTATTACCATCAGCATAAAAAGGCGACGATCAATCAGCGGGAAGTCGGTGTGGATGTACCTGATTTTCCAGAAGCACTCCGACGTGCGCTGCGTATGGATCCGGACATTATTCTCGTGGGGGAAATGCGTGACCTGGCGACGATTTCGTCTGCGATTACCGCAGCCGAAACAGGCCACGTGGTTTTTGGAACTTTGCACACTACCGGTGCTCAGGGAACTGTGGATCGAATTATCGACGTGTTTCCGACCAACCAGCAGGAGCAGATTCGAACCCAGCTCTCGACTTCGATTATCGGGATTCTTTCACAAGCGCTGTTGCCGCGAAAACCCAAGGGTGTGGTGGCAGCTTATGAGCTTCTCGTGGTGACGCCTGCGATCGCGAACCTGATTCGTGAAGCAAAGACTTACCGAATTAACTCGGCCATTCAGACAGGGCGCAAGTTCGGGATGCAACTCCTCGATGATGCACTCTTCAATCTGTGGAAGAACCAGATCTGCGAAGAAGATGACGTGGTGGTTCGTTCCAATCAGCCAGGCGAATTGAAAGCCCGTATTGCCCGGGCCAAGAAGGGATTGCTGGATGATGAACCTGAAGACGAAGAGGACGAGGAATAATCTTCGTGGCAGTAGATCAATCTCGCGTTAAAGGAATGCCCCACCTTCTGCACATCGGCTTGAAGCGATGTTTGAGTGGGTGCTGAGTACTGGTTTCAGTTTGCGAATTCGTATCGACGGCAAACAGACTTGTTAGCCCGTTGTTAGATAAAGTTGGACGTATGGCACAGCGTAAACTCGGACAGATTCTGGTCGACCTGGGGTACATTTCAGAGGATCAACTCTGGGATGTGCTGGAGGAGCAGAAGCGCAGTCCGGGGGAGATCATCGGCCAGGTAGCGATCCGCATGGGTCTGGTGACCGAAGCACAGGTCACGGAAGCTCTGGCGGAACAATGGGGGATGCCAGTCGTCAATTTGGGAGAAACGACCATTCCTCCCCGCGCCATTGAAATGGTGCCCCAGACGATGGCTGAACTTTACAAGATCATGCCCATTTCTCTGAAGGACAATGTGCTGACAGTCGCCATGGCTGACCCGCAGAATGTGGCGGCCCTGGATGATTTGCGGAATTTTCTGGGAGCCGAAGTCCGCGGTGCGATTTCGAACTTGAAGGATGTCGAAGCGGCTATTGCCCGTTACTACGCCGACAAGCAGGATAGTATTGAAGATCTGATTACCTCGATGGAGGAATCTTATGGAGGGACCGGCGGCCAGAATAGCCGTGAATATAATCTCGATGAAGCCGAGCTGGCTGATGCCGCACCGATTCGTAAGCTGCTGAACATGATTCTGCTGCTGGCCATTAAGGATCAGGCCAGCGACATTCACTTTGAACCGTTTGAAGACGAGTTCAAGGTGCGTGTGAAAGCGGACGGGATGCTGTATGAAATGGTGCCACCCCCTCGTCACCTGGCGAATGCCATCGTCAGCCGTATCAAGATTATGAGTGATCTGGATATTGCCGAACGGCGGCTGCCTCAGGACGGCCGAATTGAGCTGAACGTGGGTGGGAACAGTGTGGACTTGCGAGTCAGTATTCTGCCCACACTGTTTGGCGAAGCGGTCGTTATGCGAGTGCTGGACCGAACGGTCGTTCAGCTCGATCTGAATAAAATCGGGATGGATGCCAATACGCTGACACGCTTTCGCAGCATGATCAAGCGGCCGAACGGCATTGTGCTGGTGACGGGACCGACAGGTTCTGGCAAGACGACCACGCTGTATTCGGCTTTAAATGAACTCAATGACGTTGAAACCAAGATCATTACGACAGAAGACCCGATTGAATACGAAATCGAGGGCCTGCTGCAGGTGCCTGTGAACCATGATATCGGGGTGACTTTCGCGACGGTGCTGCGAGCGATTTTGCGTCACGATCCTGACACGATTCTGGTGGGTGAGATTCGCGACTACGAAACAGCTGAAGTTTCGGTTCAATCGGCACTTACGGGGCACCTGGTCTTCAGTACGCTGCATACCAATGATGCCCCATCGGCGATTACTCGATTGCGGGATATGGGTGTCCCACCCTTCCTGATTACGGCTTGTGTTGAAGCTGTGCTGGCTCAGCGACTGGTGCGACGAATCTGCACAGAATGCCGCACGAAGTTTGATCCCAGTGATGAATTGCTGATGGAGTTGCAACTGCCGATTCAGCAGGCTCGTAAATATAATTTCTACTACGGAAAAGGTTGCCAGCGTTGTAACAACTCCGGCTATAAGGGTCGCTGTGGAATTTACGAACTGTTGGATGTCACAGACGATATTCGCGATCTGATTGCCGCGAGTGCTTCTGTGGACGACATCCGTAATTTTGCCCGCTCGCAGGGGATGACCACTTTGCGAGAGGCGGGATTGAAGCTGATTTTTGACGGGGTGACCACGATTGATGAAATTGTGCGGGAAACAATTACGGAAGATGGCGAAGGCTAAAGATCATGGGCTCTTCGCTGGTTTTTCATGATTCCCTCGACGGGATTTGATGACGTTCTGGACACTTCACGATCAATCGATCGATTGAAACATGTTTGCTTGAGTCTTGAGAGTCTACTACTTCTGCATCTTTTTCAGATAAGGAACTGATAATGCCCACCTTCATGTACGAAGCGATGGACAACAAGGGCATGGAAGTCAAGGATACGATTGAAGCCGCCACCGAACAGGAGGCTCAATCGAAGATCCGCGAGCGTGGCTTCTATGTCACCAAGATCTCTGAAAAAGGTCGCACCAAGAAGAAAAAAGACACAAGCCCAGCCAAGGATGGGAAGAAGAAACCCAACGCCCGCAAGAAGGGAACGTTCACGATTGGTGGGGTAGGTGCCAAGCAGCTTTGCACCTTTACACGGCAATTGTCGACACTTCAGGATGCTGGTCTACCCATTCTTCGAAGTCTGCGAATTCTCGAAGTGCAGGCCAAGCCTGGTGCCCTTAAGAACTCCTTGATGGGGGTCATTGAAGATATTGAATCCGGTAGCACTCTATCGGAAGCGATGGGTAAGCAGCCCAAAGCTTTTGATAACCTCTATGTGAACATGGTGCGAGCCGGTGAAGCCGGCGGTGCGTTGGAAGTGATTCTCCAGCGACTTGCCGAGTTCAAAGAGCGGCAGCAAAGCCTGAAGCGTAAAGTTCAAGGCGCCATGATCTACCCGGCGGCGGTCATCACCGTGGCCACGTTGATCGTGGGCTTCATTATGTACTGGATTATCCCGAAGTTCAAAAAGATCTTCGACGACTTCGGTACGAAACTACCCATGATGACTGAAGTTCTCATCGGTACCAGTAGTGCCGTTGTCAACTATTGGTACCTGGGGCCCGTCATTCCGATATCGATCTGGCTGCTGATCAAGATTATCAAAAAGAACAAAACCGGCGCGTTCGTTATTGACTGGATCTCACTCCGCATTCCGATGCTGGGGCTGATCTTGAAAAAGTCGATTATCGCGAGAACCTGCCGGACGCTGGGGACACTCGTGGCCTCAGGTGTACCGATCCTGGAAGCGTTGTCGATTACCCGTGATACGGCTGGGAACGCGGTGTTCGTGAAGGCGTTCGAACACGTCAATGCGGCCATTCGCGAAGGGGAATCAATGGCTGTTCCTCTCAGAGAAACCAAAATTTACGACGAGATTGTCGTCAATATGGTCGACGTCGGTGAAGAAACGGGAGCACTCGACAACATGCTCTATAAAGTCGCCGATGTCTACGACGAAGAAGTGGGCGTGCTGGTCGAAGGTCTGATCAACATGCTCGAACCACTCATGGTCGTGGTGCTGGGCTTGATTGTGGGCTTCATTGTGATTGCCCTCTTCATGCCTCTCATTCAGTTGCTGAACGACCTGTCCTGATCCTTGCCGAAATTGACACGGGTACATCTCGCCCGCCTGGATCAATCAGAGAAATCTCTGATTTCAGGGGCGAGGTGTTTCCAGAGTCTGAGCAGGCCTTCGCGATCTTCGCCTTGAACGAATTGTTGACAACCCGAGAAATTCATCCATCGACCACCGGCTACCATCGCTGCGACTGGAGTTCATCATGTTCCTGAAAACCAACCCCTACAGCCTTCGTTTTGCCGGGCGCGGATGCGATTCCAGTACACAGTCAGACGGTGGCTCCTCCGGGCCTCGTGCGGGCTTCACGCTCATTGAATTGCTGGCAGTCATTGTGGTGATCTCGATACTGATTGCTCTCCTCTTACCTGCCGTTAACGGGGCCCGCCGCAGAGCAACCATTGCTCAGGTGCGTACAGAAATCAGTGCAATCGAATCGGCCTGTGTCGCCTTTGAGAAAGAGTATGGAATCCATCCCCCCAGCCGCATTGTCATTCCACAAACAGCGGCACTCTGGGCCACTCCGGCGGATGGTGGGGTGGCACCGAATTTGTATACGGCTCAAGAGATTCGCGAGTCCAAAGCCATTATCCGTCAGTTCTGGCCACAGTTTGACTTTGCCTATACGGCTGGTGCTCCGGATATCGATGGCGATGGGACGGCTGGTGGGAGTGCGATTGTGCTCTCGAATGCCGAATGCCTGGCCTTCTTCCTGGGTGGTTTACACGAAAAGACAGTTGAAGGTTCGACCACTTTATGGCGGGCCATTGGTTTTTCCAAAGACCCGGCTGCCCCCTTCCGACGTGGAACTGGCCCGCGCACTACTCCTTACTATGAACATCCTGCAAGTCGCTATACCGATCTTGATGGCGACAATCTGCCAGAAATTGTCGATCCCATCTCAGGGCAGGGTACTCCTTATTTTTACGCAGCCACCACGAATGGTAAGTATGGCATTTTAACTTACGGCCCCCAGGGAAACTCAGCTAACTACCCTATCCTCCCCTATGCCCAGGATAAAGCCAATAAATCAGCCTGGAATGCTAAATCTTTCCAGATCATCTCTCCCGGGTATGACCAGACTTTCGGGCCGGGCGGGCCGTTCCAGCCTGAAGTCGCTACACCATTGCCAGGTTACGCTGCCACCGATATTCCTTCTGCTGTCTGGGCACCGGGAATTACCGGGGCTGTGAGTGTGGCAGACCGCGAGGCAGAATTCGATAACATTACCAACTTTTATTCGGGAACACTGGGTGGTCGCTAGGCGCAGAGCCGAACCTCTATCTGTCACGTTCTTGATTCATATATAGCTTGCTTCTAGTCACAGCCACGCGGCGATCGCGGGATGCTCAGATGATCAATCCATTACACCAATTCGATTTCCGTCGTTCGCCAACTGGCGTCATCGCCCGTTGTGCGAACAGAAATTCGTCGAATTCCAGCCGCTCACCTTATACTTGCAGTTCGCAACATTGCCGGGCAGGTTTTACTGTCATCGAATTATTGGTGGTGATCGGCCTGATCCTGCTGATGATCTCGATTTTTGCAGCCGTCTTTGGGAATACGATTCTCACCGCACGTGAGCGAGCCACTCAGGCCACCATTCTCAAAATCGATGGTCTCCTGCAGCAGCGGCTGGAGTCGTTTAACCGCGCTGTTGATAAAGCCCTCGAACAAGGAACGAATAACCAGAGATACTTCCGGCAGGTGCGGAATGAGTTAGGGATCGGGAGCGCGAACACCAATAACTATATCCCGGCGATGAAAGTTCTTTCCCGGAAGATGCTCCTCAAGCAGACGTTTCCCCAGAGTTTCGAAACTACGGAAATGCCAACTAACCATCCATTGCTCACCAATCCCGCTTATGTGCCCGCAAACCATAAACGGGAAACAGAATCATCTGCCTGTCTTTATTACGCTCTCACTCAAGCCCAGGTCTTCGGATTACCACCCGTCAGTCCTGACAACTTTTCGAGTAACGAAGTCCGAGATACCGATGGCGACGGATTGCTGGAGTTTATTGATGCCTGGGGTGAACCATTGCGGTTCTATCGCTGGCCGACGGCTCTGGTCCGCAATACGACCAGTGGCACAACGGCCACCTTGGCAACGGCCAGCAATTCCAACCCGCCACTCACTTATCCCAACGGCACAATTGATCGACAGTATGGCCTGGTACTGATTCCTGATCTGCCCGCATCCACCGGCACCAATCTCGACCCGTTAGGTGTCGATCCTGATGATGGCTACGGCCGGATTCAATCGATGCTGTTGGGACTGGGTCAAAGCGATGCAGCCTTTCGTAATAACTACCACCAGCTCGATACGTTCTTTACACCTCTCATCGTTTCCGCAGGGCCGGGAAAAGTGCTGGGTTTACAGGAACCACATACCACTACAGGGCGACTTGGCTTGCCGGCATCTCGCGATGATTTACTGGATGATATTTCGAACTTCAACAACCGTCGCTGATTCAAGGACGGGAGATTGACTCTCATGTCTGCAAAATACTTGATAATGCCGATCGGTCGCCAGCCGGTTCAGAGAATCTCTGAGCGACGCGGCTTTACGCTGATCGAACTGCTGGTCGTGATCTCGATTCTGGTCACGCTCCTGGTCATCACTGCGACCATGGTGCGACTGAGCCTGGATGGTGACAAAGTCCGCGCAGGTGCCAGGCAGATACAGTCGTTCCTCAATGGTGCGCGTGACCGAGCCATTTATGCTAAAGCACCCGTGGGTGTGCGTTTCATCAAGAGTCCGAATAATGACCGCACGATTACAAGTATGGTCTATATCCAACCTGGTGAGCTATGGTCGGATGGAACGATTGAGCTGCGAAGGGATGAATCGAACCTGACTTCGACCGATGTTCGAGTTGTGGCCGAAGCGGCAGGAACGAACTGGTCCAATCTCATTTCTCGCCAGCGATTTCCTAATGACATTCGCATTCGGATTCCCAAAGGAAGCCAGGGGACGTGGTATCGAGCAACCTTGGATACCAGCGCCGGCCAGATTCGTTTACGACTCACAACGCCCTTCCGTCTACCAGCAGAAACACCTTCGGGAACACTTGAGGCCTTCGCCGCAGGCCGGGATGGTGTCACAACCTATGACCTGCAACTCGATCCGGTACCGTTTGTGGGTCAGAAGCCCGTCTTTCTGCCCGCAGGTGTGGTCGTGCATCTGGATCGATGCTCCCGGAATATCGACAATCTAGCGACAGCTTCTGCCAGGGGAAATATTCTACCGACCGCCTGGCGAGATGGCTCAGTCAATCCCCCTCGCTATAGCAACCAGATTGACATCATGTTCTCGCCCAGTGGCACCGTCATTGGTCAGGCCGCCACAGCGGGTTTACTACATCTCTACGTTGGAACACAAAAAGATGCCGATCTGGATCGACTGGCTTGGGAAAGCGGCTCTGCTGCCGAACTGGAAGACAGCGAAAACCGAGGCGATAAATACTTTGTAAGTGTCGCGACCCGCACGGGAGCAGTTTCTGTGCATGAAGTGGGATACGGTGCAGGGAGTGATCGCTTGCTGTATGCCGAAACTGGTGAAGGAGCCGGTAAATGAAAACATTACTTCCGCTCCCTCGGTCTACCAGAACTAACTATCGGCCACACAAATCGCACGGCTCAAAAACCCGTGCGGGTGTGACGCTGAGTGAAGTTCTCATCTCGCTGATGATTATGGGGATTGGTATTGTCGGTCTGGCCTCCCTCTTCCCGATCAGCGTGCTGAAGTCGGTCGCTGCCACGAATATGACCAATTCGGCCATTCTGAGTTACAATGTTCGCGGCATGCGGAATGCACTCAGTCAGGTCAACACCGGCGCTGCACTCTGGCAACCGGGACTGACGGCGACATCCATCACCGATAATCCCGCGCGCCCCACATTTATATTGCCCAGTAACCCCATCACTCGTTCACAGTTTCCACGCCTGGTCTTTGGTTGCAGCACCAGTGGTGTCCTGGGAAATACGGAACCTGTCTGGGCCAGTACCGGGCCCATTACGGCAGCTGATGGGACGATCTGGCAGCCAGTTTCCATTGCCAATGGCTATGTGGTGGATCCCCTGGGTTCGTTCCGCATGGCGGATGTCCTGGCACCAAATGCTGGTCGTTTTTTTGGGAATGATGGAACCAACGCACTGACCGTCGTGCCGCGTTTTACCGGCGGCGCCACGACTTTATTGCAGGCAAGCCAGATCGCGACATTGCCCGATAGCTGGCTCCTGCAGGTGGAATCGGTCGATTTCGCAGCTCCTGTCGATAACGGAGACGGCACCTTTACGATCACCTTTGCCGATCAGACAGGCTTGAATCAGATTGTCAATCCGGCCGTTACTTCCAGCCGGATGGTGATGTTCGATGCGGATATGCGTCGCGTCGAAGTTCGTCCAATCAGCGGGACACCCGCGCCGACATCGACGAGCCTGTCATTTGTTGGTGGACTGGGCTTCTCACCCGTCAAGATTCGTATCGAAACCCAAGAGTTGCGATACACCTGGCTGACGACCACCCGCGTGAAAGCTGACGGCACGCGCAATTCGGATGCCGTGGTCTTTTTCCGCCGGCAATTCGGCATCAATGACGAACGGATTCAGGGAGCGTTCTTCGCCTCGTATGTGGATACCTCCGGCGCAGCGTCCTCGGTCATTATCGTCAAGTACGATGAGAACGATCCCCCCAAGTGGAAGAAGGGTGGCTATATCCTCGATGCCGGTCGCATGCGGTGGTATCGCATTTCCCAACTGGAAGAAAGTTTCACCAGTCTGGCGGCTGCCAAACCTGCTGAGTTTCCAGCAGCTTCTTTTTACCCCACTGGTCTTTCGACAGGCTCAGGGACCAGCTATGCCCGCATACGTATTGAGGGCCGCGTGTTTGAAAATGCGAATGATGGATCGGCAGTCATCATGCCCAATGTGGTCGATGTCTTTCCGCTCAATCCAGTCTCTATTCGAGATGTGCAATAAATGAACTCTTTAACTCAACACCCAAGACCACAAGGCCATCGAAAGGGGCATTCCGCCGGTTTTACACTGGTCGAAATGCTGGTTTCGGTCGCACTTGTCCTGTTGATGATGACGCTCTTTGCGCAGGTTTTTCAGATTGCTGCCGGGACAGTCTCAACCCAGCGCGGCATCATGGAGAACGACCAGCGGGCGAGATCTATCCAGACAATCATCACCAAAGACCTCAATAACCGCACCTATCGCTATGTCTGGCCCTGGGCTGCCAGGCCCACGGGATATACAGATACCGTGAATACAGAAGAGAGCGATATGCTCGGCTACTTCTATATCTCGGAAAACAACCCGTTCGATGATACTGATGATGTGCTGGAGTTCACGGGCAAGATCACTGCGACGGTTAACTCTTTAGCCGACACGGACAGCTACTCCGGGCGAGCGCTGCAGGTGGGCAACAGTCTGAATCAACCCGATTATGATGATGGCGACCTGGGTAACCTCTCGTCACTCAGTTCGACAGCCGAGATTTCGCTGTTTATGCGGCGCGGTACCACCGGTCGGCCTGGGGCTCTATATCGACGTGTCATGCTGGTTCGTCAGCCCGCCGATTCCACTGCCGAAATTGAGCCTCATGAAGACGGCAATACCACGAACACGCTGTTCGATTCGACATCAGGAGCCACAACCAGATACACACCATCTGCCACTTCGACATTCTGGAAGGACTTTGATTTTTCGGCACGTCCAATCAGTTCTCGAACCTTCAACCAGACCATGCCACCGCCGTTTATCAATGGGGTCAGGTTTAATACTCTGGCTGATCTGCAACTTCCAACCAGTCGCTTTGGTTTCGAATTCGCCGATGGAACGGCTGATGCCGGTAAACCGCGTGAGTTTCTATCGGGTGTGTTTTTTGGTCGCTACACGATGGAAGAGACCTCGAATGTCGCCTTTCAATATCCATTTACAGCAACGCCGAGCCCCATGAATCAGGCCACGGCTGGCCTGACGGTTGATGCCGCCACGGGAGTTGTAAATCCACTCCAGCACAATTCCACAAATGGCAGTCGGCGCGGTGAAGATCTGCTACTGGCGAATGTGGTTTCCTTCGACGTGAAAGTCTGGGATGACTTTGCCAATGGTGGTTTAGGAGCCTTTGTTGATATCGGCGGCCCCGGAAGTGTGCTCTATAGCACCAATCCTGCAGTCACCGGAAATCCGGATCGTCGCTTGAATATTGATTTTGGGCCTGATGGACCAAGTGGAAACAATGTTTTTGATACATGGGCAAAGGATGTTCGACTGGCGACCATCACGTCAGATCCGGCTGAAAATCCTCCCCTGCTTCCCAGGCGCTACATTGCGGCTGCGACAGCATCCGCCTTCGAATTGCCGCGATTTACTCCGGGAACGACGGCAGGCGCTGTATTGCCTGCACTGTCCGGGGGTGTCTCCAGCATTCCCGGCGATCCTGTCTTCTTCGTTCGCTCAGGAGCCAGTGCCGGGACGAACAATGCCGCTGGAGCCGCTATTCCACTGACACTACCCATCGTCTATGGGACGCCGATCAATGATGGATCGGTCGAATGGACTCCTGTCGATAACCGTCGCCCAATTCGCTTAATACAGATCACGGTTCGATTTTTAGACCCGACATCCCAGCAACTACGAACAGTCACCATGCAATGTGACCTGACTCCTTAACTATAAAAATTCAGATATCCCCGACCTGCAGTGCTATTCAAATCTCGTTAACAAATATCGAGTGCGGGCAAATGCGGTTGGCTTGATCAACAAGATCTAGCAGAAGTATTGATCGCTACCATTCGAGATTGCGGGCCGAAGCAACTCGTGAACGAAGTGTTCGAGCACCGTCGATGGGCATCTTGATTGATGCCGCTGCCAATTCTGGCAGGAGAGAACATTATGAAAAACATGATTCATGCAAAATCGGCTCAGCAGGTTCTCCGGCCTGGCAAAGATCGAAAGCCAGCAACCTCAGCACATCCTCGCCGCGGATCGACACTGCTGATCGTTCTCGTGCTGCTGGGATTGCTCTCGATCCTGGGGGTGATCTTTTTCACCTTCGCCCGGCAGGAGCAAAGCAATGCCGAGTATTTTTCGGAAGCGGCCAAAGCTCCGCAGGAACTGGGACTGACTGGTGAAGTTCTATTCGACTTCGCGTTGGAACAGATCGTCGTCGGCACCCGGCCCGAGTATCGCAGCAGTGCGTTATGGTCGAGCACTCACTCAATGGTGACCAACGCCATGGGGAACGTCCAACGCGTTGATTCAGCCGGGACGGGCCGTGTCGTTTACCAGTATCCCGACCGGCATCCGTTTGATGGCGGATCGATGCGCCTCTCATGGAATGCCGGGACTCTGGTCATTGATGACTATCTGATTGCCGATGTGGCGGCTCCTGTCCGTGTCAGTAATTTTAACCTCCTCGCAGGAACTGGAGACCGTATCAATGTTTCCACCGGAGCGACCGTTTCGACCATCACTGCCGGGCAAACCGAATACAATCCGCTGTCACTGAACGTCTCACCGGCTGCCAATAACTGGCGAAGTGCCGATCCACTGCTCCTTCCCCGCCGTGGTGGAGATTACACAGCCCCTGATATCAATACCGCATTCCTGGCTTATCGGGGATATATACCACACCCGACCAATCCAGCATTGTCTGTCCCGGTCATCGTGCCTTCGTACCACAGACCTCAATACATGCGGCGTCCTGGTACTAATGATCCATTACTGGCCACGGATCCTGCCGGTCAGCGCTGGTATGACTATACCGGCTGGGGTAGCCGCTCCTTGAGGCCGCACCCTGATCATCGAGTCCAGGTGCAGGGTTCTTCTGCCGTCAGTCGCTTCCTGACAAATGCTGAGGCTGCAAGTCCATCATTAAATCCACCGATGACTCAGGGCTTTCCCATGCAGCCGATGGATGAAAGTTATACAACGTCTGTACCAGTATTTAAGACTGGCCGTCAGGGCATCTGGGAAAGAATTCCTACTTCATCTGGTACGTTCCTCACCGATGCTGCCACTTATGAATATGACATTGATAATGACCTCGACGGTATTCCCGAAGGGATCTGGCTCGATCTCGATTATCCCGTGCAGGAAGATGCTAATGGCAACCCATTCGTACCCCTCTTTTCCGCCACGATCTATGATCTGGACAGTCTGATCAACCTGAATGCCCATGGAAATCTCGCTTTGAATCAGGCTTTGGGAGTCCCCGCACTGGGGACAAATCCGAATGGTGCCACGGGAGCAGTTCCTGCAGGTATTCTCGGTGCAGCGGCTTCGCTCGAATTCTTTTCGCGATCCAATCAAGGCCTGGGCCCAGCGGAAGTAAACCCGTCGTGGGTCTTCAACTCCCGACCGGGGACTGCGGATGTCGCAGGTGGTGTGGACTGGTCACCTTACACCCAGATGTTCGGTGCCCAGCCCGCGAGTTACCCTGGTCCCACCACAAATCCACCCATCACATCGGTCGTCAATACCTGGAAGGAAGCTTCCAATATGGAACTGGCGATGATTCTCTTAGGGAGGGTAAAGTTCAGTGCCCCTTCAGTGATAGAGACACTTTATCCAGGTCGCCATGGAGAGCAGTCATTGCTGCAAAGCGTTGCGACCGGTACTGGAACTGTACTCCCTCGCGCGGGGCTGACGAACAGTGATGATAACAATGATTCAGCCAATGGTGGCACAGGCTATCCAACCTCGTGGCCATATCCAGTCGCTGCGAATGTACTGAATTCGACATTTGCGTGGCCGCTCGATTTCATGGGTGTTGGATCTTATGTCTTATCGACCAATGTGAAGAATCTGGATCTCTTCAACAACCAGTTCCGCTTCAGCCGGATGGTCGGGCAGGACACGAATTCCTTCGTGAAATGGAATACCACGAATGCACCTCGTTTGGCCGGTGTCTTTACGTTGGGTGATGATCCCTACGAAACTGCGTACTACCGCGACACTCCCGATCTGAATGATAGCCTGTTCGATGCTTTTGATAGTGCCGTCCTGCAGATGCGTCAGGCAAAAGCCACGGAATATAATGTTGCAACCCGACTGACTGATCTGGCCCCTTTCAATCTCAATACAGGCAACAGCACTCGTGCCGACGATATTCGTACCAAGCTGACAACAGTGAGCTCGGATCGTAAGCAGTTCTCGTGGCCACGAAGCATCAGTCGAGCCTGGGAATACACAGCCAGTGGTGGACGATTTGTGTTTCCTCCTCAGTTCGGTGCTGTGGCACTGTATTCAGCAGCAGATCCCTTGCGTGGCCCTGTGCGGAAGTGGCTGGAGATCATCGAAAATGACAACAACACAGCACGCATCCACCGCCGCATTCCTCTTAACAGTGTGATTGATGGAACAGCAGCCAGCCCGACAGTCCGCCCGTTGGTGCAGCATGAAGTGAATGCCGGCGCGAATATCGCGACAAGCACTCAAGAGCGGCAAGCGCGGCTGGATCGACAGCGACTGGCTCGCGACATCTATGTCCTGCTCTATCTCTTTGGTGGAGCAGCCGACAACCTCAATGCAGCCACTCAGCCGGCCTCTGCACTGTATTCGCCAGATCAACTCCGAGAGATGGCGCAGTTTGCGGTCAACTATGTCGATGCCATGGATCGCGATGAAGTGATCACCCGCTTTGTCTACGACATCGACCTCTCTGATGGCTGGAACGTCGACGATGCCAACCTGCCCACCACCGCGACAGTTTCTGGCAGTTCAACCTATGCTCAGGTTTACGGGATTGAGCGACAGCGTCTGGCGATCAACGAAGTGCTGGCCATTAAAGCCAATCAAGTTGAAGACGCCTCAATGGTCCCTGTCGATCATCAGGCCACACAGTGGGATGACACGACCGATCAATATCTGATGTATATCGAATTAGCAAACACTGGGCCGGATAACATTGACTTTACTAATGGTGACTACCAGATCGTCGTCCAGCCTCGAATCGCAATGACGTTACCCGACCTTTCCAAAGCCAGAGCACTCACAATGCAACTGGGAGCGATTGCTCCGAATGGCCGGTATACGATTGGCGGAACGAGCTTTGATGTGGGCGCTTCTGCACAGCCGACCGATATGCAAAGTGTGATGAAGGTCGATTTTGAATGGACAAGCGGGACACCAGATTTCACGATCAATCGAACCTGGATTGCACCTCGGAACGGAGTGCTTGATCTGGATGTTGTCAGGCGGGAATCAACGAATGGCACCACGCATCGGCTCATGGCGGGTGATGCCAACGAATACGGAGCTGTGACAGCGGGAATCCGGCTGCTCGAAGACAGCATGATTACCAATGCTAACGATCCGTTGGATGTGATTTTGTATCGCCGACAGTACCTGGGGCGAACCCGTCCCGCCGATGCGACTGCCGCCACTGACAACGAATGGGTGGAAGTCGATCGATTGCGAGTGACTGGATTGCGAGAGTTCGATCTTCAACCATCGACGGCTTATCCGAATATTGATACAGAACTCAATAAGCTGCGGTCCTTTGAGCGAAACCAACCACTTGACGCAACTGCTGCCAGCCTGACTCAACATCCGGACGGCACACCACCAACTCCGCCTGATGGTACCGAAACAGCGCCACTCGATCCTTACGTGAACTCGATTGGAGCAGCCAACCCGGGAGCTCTGGTGACATGGACGGCGCTACAAAGGCATTTTGACCGCGATCTGGCAAACATGGGTGAGCTGTTTTTGATCCCGTTGTTTGGTCCGAAGCATTTAACATTACGTCTGGTCGATACACGAAAGAGCTATGCCGCCGGCCAGCAGAACCTTGAAGAGCAGTACGATTCGAACAACGATGGAGCAATCGATTTCATCGAGTATTCGCGAACGGCGGGAGCGAAGTTCCTGGCGCCGTTGTATCAGTCTCCTGTAAGTACCACGCCTCCAGCGGGGAATAACCACAACCGCTGGCACCGTGTTCTCGAACTTCTGGAAGTCCCCTCAAGGGTCAATAAAAATCTCAGCAATGAGACCGCCATGAACTCCATCAATCGAGTACCAGGCAAGCTGAATCCTAATACGATCCGGCATCCCGAAGTGCTGGCAGCATGGCTGGATGACGAACGCGTAGTGAATGTCGATCTCACCACCAATGTGTCAGCACCTCCACTCAGTACGATCGATGGTCTCAACTGGTGGAATGAGTTTCTGTTCAACAGAGATTACTCGGAAGCTGATCCATGGTATGGAGATAGTGGCCAGCAGTATGGATTACCCGGTTTGCCGGGAAGTCGCCCATTCCGTAGCTTCAGTGCCACTCCGACAGTGGGAGCCGGGAATCCTGCACTGCCTTCATTGATTCGCAGTGTCGATCCATTGGATCAGAATACCCGGTTACTCTTCGAAGTCGGTTCAGATACTGACCATAGCAATGGTGCACTTGATCCGATGACTCGGGAACGTCTGATTGCCAAAATGTCGCAGAATGGGACGACTCGCAGCAATACGTTTGTGGTCTTTTTGACCTGCAAGTTCTTCCGGGCGACTTATGATACGGCGAATGGCAATGCCGTCCGGATTGGAGCACCACTGAACGACTTGTACGAGCCTGAGTTCCGCGGTGCGTACGTGGTCGATCGTTCCAAGCTGGAAGCTGCCTATGACGCCGGCCAGGGGACGTTCGACTTCCGCAAGTTTATCGAGGCAGGTCAGGTTCTGGAGAAGTAGAGTCAAGGGCTGGCGAAGAGGTCGTCTCGATTTATCGCAGTTTGTTACCCTGCGAGGCACGCAATAAGACGACTTTTGAGGATATTTCTCCTTCTCCCGTTCCGACGGGAGAAGGCCGGGATGAGGGTGAGCCCAAACCTATCTGGTGTGTTCTCAACGAAGTGCTTTCACCCCGTGGAGTCATCAATAAGTTCTGACACCGAAAGCATCTCGGGAGGAGAACTGCTGGCTTGCCAGCAGTGGCACCCGGTGCTTCGTGCCAACCTCTCCCACAAGGACGCGGGCGAGTGTTTTATCGCACGCGGGCCTTGAAGGTGATGACGCCGCCTTTACGGGCTTCGAGAGAGTTTTCGAGTTCCCAGATCAGGATCTCGCTCCCCACGCCATTGGGTGTGACCACCAGTTGGCCTGGCAACGTGCAGGTAGCACTGTCAGGAATGTAGGACAATCGTGGGGTGAGGTTATCAATCAGCCGCACTCCCGAGACCGCATTAGGGCCAAGGTTGTCGAAGCGAATGACGAATTCAATCACATCACCACTGACGGCGTCCTGCTTGTCGGCCAGCTTGACCACACGAAGTTCACCGGGTTCGTTGTTTTTGGCATCATCGATCAATGTGATCACAGCGGCGTGCACATCACTGCGGCCTTCAATCGGCACATCGAGTTTGGCAGCAATGATCGGCGACTGCTCGCGACTCCAGGCCATCGAAGCCTGCATCCCCTGCTGAATAGCAGCCACGTCATCCACTTCCATGAGACCTGTTCGCAGAAAGCCAATGTCCTGGAAAAGATTGATCAGCTTTTCATGAGCAGCAAGCCGGGTAATCGAAGCGAAATCTCCCTGGCCAGACGTTGATTCCAAACCACTGGAGCGAGAACGCATTCTCAAGCCACCGGTCGGGGTCTGCTGGGCCGATTGATCGATCTTGGTCTGAGCTCGCATACTGCGATCGCCTGTCGAGCCGGCAACATTCGCCAGCTCGCTCACCGCTTCACCGACGGCAGGGACGCTGACAGAACGAACGGCGGCAAATCGAGGTGCATACACACATACGCGGCTTGAGGGCTTGACTCGCTCTTTGCCTGTGTGATCGACGAATTCAGCCACAGTGTCTTCAGTTTCGAGACCTTGAATACCCACAGAGTCGTAATGCACCGGCAGACCGCGATCTCCACCATCACAAATGTATTCGTCGGGATAACGTTTTTTGCATTCCATCAGGTAGCACTCGGCCATGGTAAAGCCAGGTGCAAACGGTGGTGGGCAGATTTTGGGATCAGGACAACCGGCGACAACTCGTCGATCGGGAGGACAAACTTCGATCTTCATCCCCACGGGAAGTGCTTCGATAGCCGGAGTATGACTGACGGTTTGAACCTGTCGGCCATTCGCTGATTTCGAACCTAGCTTGACCCGACCTGCCATGTTGCCGGAATCGTCGGGAGATTGTCCGCGAACCGTGATTTCGTCATTCACAATGATCAGATAGGCAGGAGGCTCAGAAATCTGCCGCATGGCTGTGACAGCACGCTGAGTGGTACAACCTGTCGAACCCGCAGCTGCCAGTATCAGGCCACCCAGAAGCAGACGACGTGGCAGCAGACGATGGCTCTTCAGGTGATCGATGAGCATCGCAGGGAGCCCGCACGATAGTGGGCGAGTCGCACTTGTGAGGAGTTTCCGAGTCATAGGGACACTCTCAATCATGAACCCAGAATGGGTAAAAACTCGAACTGAGGATGAGACCGAAAGCCGATCCGGAATTAGCGACCACCCGTTTGCTGAATTGAAGCCGAGGCTCGAACGCCACTTGGGCGAGTACGCGCCTGTGGCATTTCATTTTGGATCGGAGTGGGATTGGCCGGTTGACCGTTTTCAGGTGTTGCCGTTGCGGGTGAAGGTTGCACTGGCGGGCAGAATCCAAAGAAGGTTGGATCCAGCGGATTGTGGCTATCGGGTGTGCGTCCACCCAGTCTGACAATGGCGACTGGTCGTCCTAAAAGATCCGCTTCGGCCAAGGCGTTCTGTTGTGGTGGAACTTCTGTGACACGGAGATCTGCATCAAGAACTGAGAGTGGAATTCGGTCGGGCTGTTCCAGATAAACCACCTTCGTCACCAATCGGCCCTGGGCAGCAAACTCGAAATCGTCTTCGCTGAACTGGACTTCAACAGGGAATCGATCAGCTAATCCTTCAGGGGGATGCAGGCGATCGATGAGTTCAATCGTGGGATAAAATTCCTGATTGGGGAACTCGGGCAGGGCGGTTAATCGCACCCGGTATGTCTGGCCAACCAGGAGCGCCGCCTGCCCCGGCGCTGCCATCGACATGGGCCGAGCTGGTGAGCCATCAAAGAAGTCAACTCGGCCCTGCGTGGGGACAGTAATCCGCACGGGTTGGAAGTAGGCCGGATGGGCTTTGCCATTGGCGACCGCCCATGCGGCAGCAGTGCCTGGGGACGTCATGTGATTGAGTGGGAAGTGGCGGCGGTCAGTCGAGGGATACTGCTGTGCGGAAGCCACCATGGGCAGACAGCCCAACAGGAGCATCCAAAGGACAGTTTTCCATCCAAGAGCCACAACTTTCGAGTTTGCCTGGGGGGCTAGGCATCGCATGGCAGGAAACTCTTTTCGAGAAGAGGAAACCATCGAATTGAACAGCACGACGGGAGAAAACGAGAGCAGAATTTCCATCAGCAGGAACGCCTGAACCCCGGAGAACCGACATAAGCAAGTTCTCCGGGGTGGGCGAATCTCCATTCAATTATCGCTGCATACCGGGTGGGCAGTAAGCACCGTCTCCACCGGCTCCAGCACCGGGGGCATTCCAGGCTGGGTTGCTGAGTTCGCCGGGTGAGTACACAGGATGTGTTTCCTTGTATTCGACATAGCGAACTGGTTTTGGCAGGCTCAAACCAGGGGCATGCTCAACATCGATCAGCATGTGATCCACAGGTTCTGGGATATCCATTTTGGTACGGTTACGAATGGTGTGGCTCTTGAGACCGGCTGGACCGCCATAAGGCAGGTGGGGAGGGCCAGCGAGTCCGATCGGTGTCCCTGTGATGGGTTGACCCCACATTGGCATACCAACACCACTCACATAAGGGCTGCCTGCTGGCTGACCGGGCAAACCATAGCCAGCAACCATCATTGCATCCGGAACACCTGGGCCATACCCGGGCATAATGCTCATGGGCATCGGAGGAACATGCTGACCTTTGTCACCATCAACCACGTTGTAAGCGACCTGATTCAGACCACCGTTTGGACCGCCGACTGTTGCACCAGGAGCACCTGGGGCACCGGGCATTTCGAGATCCATGTTGCCTAAGCGAAGGATCGCCATGATCGTACCACGCTTGTCAGCTTCCTGGACGGGATCCACACCTGGGTCGAGCCGAGTTGAAACGAGCGTTTCCACGTTGGCAATCGCCAGTTCCTGATACTTGGCATCGGGCAGATAGATCACCTTGGTGACAAAGTTGTTGCTTTCGACCTGATCGAGATCTTCAACGGTAATCTGCAGTGGCACACTGTTGTGAGACAGGTAGCCAACTGTATTCGGGTGGCTGGGGTAGACCTGCAATGTTGGGTACAGGTTCAAACCAGCACGACCGGGAATATTGGTCAGCTTGAGGCGATAAGTTGCAGCCTGCTGGAAGTTGAATCGAGCAGGAGCCACGAGCTGGTTCTCAGCATATCCATCCGGAATCTGCCAGCCAACGTGCATGCCGTCAGGTCCGACGAAGCGAACCTGAGTCGTGGTAGGAATCCCGGGAGGAATCATCCCGCCAGCAGGACCACCCATCATCGGGCCGCCCATCATGGGGCCACCCATACCTGTCGGAAGTGCTGGCATCACGCCAGGTCCCGGGCCATCGACCATGGGTCCCGGCCGCATCATCATGGCGGCAGGGGGAGCATGGTACTCGCCCTTATTCATCACTTGCTGTCCGTCCATGGCGCAGCCGACGCACACGACGACGACCGTCCCCAATGCCAGGAAGTAAAACTTCATCGCGACCCCTCTTTGCTATCCAACGCACCGCCTGGGGACGCCGGGCTGCCAAATAGGACAGACCTCGTGTCCGAACATATGACGCGCACATGCTTTTACCTCCGGATGAACTTCCCGTTCACCTCGTGGCCTCAATTGCATACCATCCTAAGACCGGCATCCCTGAAGGGATGTCTGCTGTTCGGGAATGCCTCTGAAGGCCACGCGCAAAAGCACTTGACACACCTGTTTTCGGAACTCCAGGGCATGCAGCTTTGGAAAATCCGTCAATTTGGGAACGAAATGCATAATCAGCAAACTCGACCAACCCCAACAAACACGCAGAAACAGACAAGAGCCTCAATGCCCAGATCTGCGGCTCTGTTCGTCGCCGGCTTAGTGGTCATTGGAGGAATCTGGACGGTAACACCTCAGCTTCGGAAGATCGCCTTTGCCGCGCAAGTTGATACCCAAGAGACTTTTATGTCAAAACAAGACACCATCGAACAGGCCGCTTTTACAAAAACAGCCGAGCCGCAAATCCTCCCAGGATCAGTCCCCGGCACAGGCCAAACTCCCGCCCTGTTAAGTGGAGCGACTGGTTCTGTTCAGCCTCTCCCGCCTGCAAAGAGTGCCGATCAATCCGCATCCAGTTCCAAGGGGGCATTGGAGACGACCACGCCCAGCGAACTTGCTCCCAATGCACTGGCACCGTCTGAGGCGTCTGTCCGCGTGCTGGCACTGGTACAAGAGGCCCAGGTTTCGCTGGCCCGGCGGAAGTCGATTCAGGCGAATGTGAAAACACTCGTCCAGTTTGGGGAGCAGACAATTATCTCCACTGGTCGGTATGAAGCTGAGGGACTGAAGCTGCGACTGACGACCCAGCTCAAACTCAAATCCGGAATCACGGGGGAAACGCTCGAAGTCTGCGATGGCGAAACACTCTGGAATCGCACGGTGATTGATGACATCAAACGCTATACCCGCCGGGATGTGCGGCAGATTCTCAATGCGGGAGCGGCAGGTGGCACCGCCGAAACATTAATGCTTTCAGAACTGGGGCTGGGTGGTCTCCCTGGGATCATGGCCTCTATTCAGCGCTGTATGAACTTTACGGCACTCAAACCCGAAGAAACCGAGCAGGGCAAAGTCTTCCATGTCCAGGGGGAATGGAAACCTGAATTTCCTGCCAAATGGTTTCCCTCCAAACCCCTGTCCACGCTTCCCTTCTTTCCTGAGGTCGTCCGTATCACCTACTCAGCCGAGACACTTTTCCCACTCCGCCTGCTCTATCTCAAACGCACTACCGGCCCCGAGAAATCTTTGCGTCCTATTTTCTCGATGGAGTTCTCTCAGGTCGTTCTCGATGAACCACTTGATGACCAGACGTTTGAGTTCATACCTACAGATGGTGTGATCCCGGAAGATGTGACCAAGCAATATCTCGAACGAATTTTCGCTGCGAAACCGAAACCTGCTCTCGCCTCTGAAGACAACAGATAAATCCATTCGTAATGTTCATGTTTGCTATCGCTGAAACAACCGAAATTGAACGCCAGGCTCGTTATGACGAATTCTCCTCAGGTTGACGTATTGATTTTTGGCTGTGGCTATGTGGGATTGGAGGTTGCTCGCCAGTTTGTCTCAGCCGGGCTTAGCTGTGCTGCGGTAACACGCAGCCAGGAAAAGGCGGCGATTTTGAAAAGCCAATCGATCGAACCGGTTCTGGCGGAAATCACCAATGCCCAATCACTCGCAGTACTTCCTGCTGCCAGGCGTATCCTCTGGGCCGTTGGTTATGACCGCAATTCCACCGCCAGCAAGCGTGAGGTCTACGTCGATGGCTTGCGAAATGCACTGATCGCGACGGCTCCTGCCGCAGAATCTGTGGTATCCATTTCGAGTACCAGTGTCTGGGGGTTTGATGATGGACGCTGGGTCGATGAAACAACGCCTGTCTCCCCAACAACTGAAGGTGGCGAAATCTGTGCGACAGCCGAAGAGGTTGTGAGAACCCATTGCCCCACTGGAAAGTCTACCATTTTGCGACTAGCGGGAATTTACGGCCCCGGGCGTTTGCTGGCGAAAGTGGAGGCACTGAAACATCAGCAGCCGATTGCCGGTTCAGGAGAAGCATGGCTCAACCTCATCCATCAGGCAGATGCCGCTGCTTTAGCCTATCGATTACTCTGTGAAGGAGGGCCAGAAGTTGTCGTGGGGGTTGATCGAGAACCTGTTCGGCGGATTGACTATTACAGCGAACTGGCACGTCGAATTGGATCTGCACCACCTGTCTTCGATGAAGCCTCTCTTCCGAAACGAGGCTCCGGCGGGCTCAATAAGCGGGTTCGTTCTCAATTTTCCGATCAATACGAATTTCGCTATGAAAGTTATCACTCAGGCCTGGCTCAAGCAGTGGAATTACCTCCATCTCAATGAAGACAAAAAGCGCTGAACGATCGTCGACCAAGGCTGAGTCCTCAAGTTGTCTGGTTTGGAAAGACGCTCCTGCATGCTCAGGAAGGGTTCGACCTGAAGTTCTGGCACAGCAGGCAGACCGATTTACGGTGCTTGCGGCAACCACCAGTGTGTCCATTGCGGATGCCAGAAACGGATGTGGCCGATAGTCGCCAGTATCAGTGCGACGAACAGGCTGATTCCCACACCCCACCCGAGTGACCACGGCTGGTAACTCCAGACGAGAATCGCTTCACCTTCTGGCACTTGAACCTTGCGGGAAAGTCCAACTGCTTCCCAGGATGTGGGCTGGCCGTTGATGCTCAGCTTCCAGTCGAGGTCTGCCAGTTCCGTCAGTACCAGCGTTTGTCGGGGGCCGGCCTCAACCTTAACTTCAATCCTCTGGGGGCCATGTTCCACCATAGTCACTTTTCGGGCTGGCTGGGAACCGATGCCTTCCATGTAACAGCGACCTGGCGCCGCGGGCAGGCTGTAGAGGTAAAGCGGTTCATCAAAGCGGCCCCAGGCCCGATTGAGAAACTCATCAAAGCCACTCCAGACCAGTCGCAGTGATTCCTCACTTGTCGATCCGCCTGTGGACGAATTCTCGTTCCCCGCAGGAGATAATGTTAACGGAGTCATCGTCAGCCAGTGTGTGACTCCTTGCTTGGAGAGAAACTCGATCTGTTGACCAAGTGGTGCTTCTGCGGGAAATCTGGCTGCAGGCGAGAAGTAAGCCGCCGGTCCAATCCCGAGAAAAACCGGTGTTGTCGAAACGCCCAGCAGGTTTGGCAGGTTGGCCCCGGGAGCGTAAACCCGCACAGGTTGCCTGGCATCGGCGAGGAGAATGCGACGAACTTCGCTTTTCGAAATCATCGAGTAGGGCGACTTCTCAATGATCACCCCATAAGTGGCCTGCATGCTCACGATCTGCAGATCGAACCAGGTGAACCCGATCACAAGACACCACAAGATCCAGCGATATCTTGCAGCCACATGACTCAGTATCTGATCCCAGGCGAATGCCCCGGCGACCGCCAGGCAGAACGTGGCCACAATTCCAAACCGACCCGGCCCCGTGAAATACGAGAATCCTGGGAGTGACGCAGTGATGAACAGTGGCAACCCCGTCGCAAATATCATCGCCACCAGACTGCCAACGAGAAAAATGCCGATCCAGCGAAAGACGATCAAGTTCCCGGCACTTCGATAGGCCAGCCAACCTACCCCCACGAGCCCCATCCAGACAGCCAGCCCCGCATACAAATGAGCTTCAACTCGGTTTGTTCCGGCACCCGTCGGTGACCACATCTGCGAAAGTTCTTCGTCAACATTGTGATTCGCCGGATTCCACCAGGTGGGGGCAAACAACTGGCCCAGAAACTGTGGCGGAATATGGCCATATCCAGGCTGAAAGTCCTGCCCTTTCTCGGCGCGCTGGGATTGTCCCTTCAATTCCCAGGTCGGCAAGAGTTGAACAGCACCCAAACCAAACCCGAATCCAATGGCTGTCACGAGTGCAAGTGTTAGCGGCAGACGTGCTCTGGCAGAGATTTCCGATGCTTGTGGCGAATGTTCCATCGTGGGCATGAACCACAAACGAACGGGAATGTAGACCAGCCACACCAGCACTTCGATAAAGGCCAGGTTGTAATGCCCTGCCAGCAGATGCAGCCCCAGCACACCGGCCAGAGCCATCGCATACTTCCAGCTTTTTCGCTGAAAAAATCGTTCGATCAGCCACAAGCCTAAAGGCAGATAGACACCGCCAATAATGGCCCATTCGAGAATGATGCGTGTCGGAAACCATCCGTAGACATAGACCACGCAGCCAAAGATCGTACCCGGTATGGAAACACCTATTTGCTTCAAATAAAGCCACATACAAAAAAACGCGGCCACATAATGGGCGAGCTGTTCGGCGGAGTAAGCGTGGTCTGCCGTAAAAAGGCTCAGCGATAAGAGACGTGGCGGATAAAAGACTGCCGTCTGGCTTTCGGCAAGCACTGGGTAGCCATGACCTGTGAGATTGTTCCAGAGTGGCCAGCGGCCAGCCGCCAGTTCCTGCTGGAAAAAAGCCTTCTGTGGAAGCAGATACGTGTAAAGATCGCCACCAATCAGTGTGGAACCTTCGTAGAACGAAGCCCACGCCAGCCATGAGGCCAGGATCGCTGCGCCCAGAGCCCAGAGCCACTCCGGAATCAGGAATGATGGGGCCCGCTTCTCACTTCCAGAAGTTGATCGTTCGGCAACAGCTTTGGCGGCAGAACGTGGTGGCATGCTCTCATAAATCTGAAAGTGGAGGATCGAGTCGAAGAGAATCCGTTCTGACACATCCCTTCGAAACTAGAGGATTTCCAGTGTCGGCATCGACGGCGCACTGAGGAGGCTTTTGGCAACCTGCTCGGCCACATTTTCGCAGATCGTCAGCAGGGCATCCCGCGAGGGATTCTCTTCCCGGACAAGACGGGCAATTTCACCGGCATCGCCAGCCACTCGAATTCCCGCATCCATGGGCAATTCACCCAGAAAGGGGATGCCAAGTTCAGCAGCTTTCGACTGGGCACCGCCGCGTCCAAAAATCTCACCTGACATGTTTTCCACCATACCCAGAACAGGGATCTTCACCTGCCGGAACATGCTCACAGCCTTCACAGCATCCAGAAGTGCCACCTGCTGAGGACTGCAGACAACCACCGCACCCGCCAGGCCTAAAAGCTGCGATAGCGTTAATGAGACGTCGCCGGTTCCCGGAGGCATATCGATAATCAGATAGTCGAGCGGGCCCCAGTCGACCTGCTGCAAGAACTGCGAAATCGCCTGATGCAGCATCGGCCCACGCCAGATGACCGCCTGATCGGCCTGGACAAAAAAACCCATCGAAATCGTCGGTAACCCACTGGCCAGCACGGGCTGGATCCGCATCATTTTCTTGCCATCGGGCGATGTTCTTTCCAGAGCGACAGGTTGCTCATTCACTCCCACCAGATGCGGCACACTCGGGCCATACACGTCGGCATCCATCAACCCGACGTTGGCCCCCAGTTCCTGCAGGCCATATGCTAACGTGGCAGCGACGGTGCTTTTGCCAACACCACCTTTCCCACTGCCGACGGCAATCACGTTTTTCACACTCAGACCAATCGATCCCCCCGAGTTTTTCCCCTTGATGTTCAATTCCAGATCAAACTCAACGGGGGTGCCCTGCGCCAGTTCGTGGGTGGCACTGCGGACATGTTCCTTGAGGGCGCTGGCTTTGACAAAGCCCGGGAAGGGGACATCGAGCGAGACGATAACTTTGTCGCTCCCCAGCGAGACTCCGCGAACGAGTTTCAATTCCCCCAGAGTTCGCCCGAGGTGAGGTTCTTTCAAGCGAGAAAGTGTCGAAAGCCAGGTCTGTTCATCAGCCATTGGAAAAGTCTTCTATCTGCCAGTGAATGTTGATATCGGGAATAATGGGAACGCTTTTGCGATCCCTGTTGGATTCTATGAAGAGCCTCCACAGATACCCAGGATTCTCGCAGCCCCCCTGATGATTTGCCAGTCGCAGAGGTGTACTGTTGATTGCAGCGGACGAGTCGATTCCTGCGGTGAAGGGGACCACATGCTTGTATCTATTTTGTTGCACCTGATTCTGCTGGGCTTGGCAGTCGTGATTGTGGTGGCACCGTTTCGCAGTCAGAAGAATGAACTCGCACGCTATCGTGATCTCTGGTGGTGGCTGGCCGTTTCCGTGATCCCCTTGTTCATTCTGCCATTCCTGTCGTTTTATCCACTGGAGAATCACTTCTTCGCATACGCGCTGGCATTCTTTTGTCTGGTCATGGGAATTCTGGGGGCGATCTCAACGATCTGGCGTACAGAATCGCAACGGCCACGGGCGCGTCCTGTGGGTGCGGTGATTGCCACATCCATCCTCTCGCTGCTCTTTGCGTTTCTTTTCCTCCCCGCGATGACACCCGCTCGCGAAGCTGCCGTACGTACTGAATGCCGAAACCATTTGAAGTTGATTGGCCTCGCA
>JAIXUU010000289.1 GCA_027483405.1 Planctomyces sp.
ATCAATGATTCCCTCGAGACGGACTGCTCTTCGATCTGATCAAGCGGGAAATCCGAAACGACTCCTTCGTGATTGCGGATGCGAATCATCCCCTTGGGTGAGCCATCGGCCAGCATGCCAGTGATAGTGCGACCATCGGTCATTTCTAACGCGAGAGTGGAAAACTGGGGCGAGATTTCCCGACTGGGCTCGATGATCGATTCGGCGAGCTTCTGCCGGTTCATCGTGCGGGCAATCCCGCTCAGATCTGGCCCGACATTACCACCCGCACCATCGACGCGATGACATTTCGCGCAGGAGGTGCCATCTGCTGAGAAAAAGACGCGACGGCCCGCAAGATGGTCTCCAGCAGAGATCCAGTCGATCGAAGCGGGACTGGCGTTTGGCTCCCCTGAAGCTGTGGCGAGCCTGAGTTGCTCAAGCACATCGCCTTGTCCTGTCGATTGGAGTTTTTCTACTTTTCGAGCGAGTTCCGGCGAGGCGGCAATTTGTGGTTTGAGCACATTTCGCAAAGTGCGAATGGCACTGGACTGAATTCGCGGGTCTGACGAATCGAGCAATGTCAGGATCGAAGGAGTGATCTCTGTTGATAACTGAGCTCCAGCTTCTGCTGTGGTTGGGGGAGGCAATATGAGACCGGCAAGAGCATCCAAACGCAGTTCCACTGGTAGAGACTCATCGATCGCAATGTTCGTCAGCAGGTTCTTTTTTGCGGGTTGACTGGCACGGGCCAGCGAGCGAACGGCTGCGGTGCGTAATGGCTCGGGACCTTTGAGAGCTGCCTGAAAAAACTGTTCGTTGAGAGCGGGATCATCGGGGCTGATGAGTTCGAGAGCGAGTGCCCGGATCCCGGGATGTTGTGTGCTGTCGAAGAGAATCGGCTTAGCCAAAGTCGCCGGGGGAGCCTTTTCAAACTCGGCTGGTGGCTGGCCGGAGATCATGGCACGAGCCGCCAAGGCAGCGAGAAAGAGATCTTTAGATGATAGATCGCCTGCGAGAACCTGTTCGATCCATTTCTGGGCATCTGGCAAGCGATCTTCGGCCACGGCCTGTACCAGCAGCCGACGAACAGAAGGATGCCGGCTGATTGCAGCCATCGATAAGACTTCAGGAGTCAGTCCTTTCTGCTGCCTCAATGCGAGAAACGCCAGTTCGGCGGCGTAGGGATTCGAGGCGACTTTCAGAGCCTGAATCAACTCCTGTGACGGCTGCTTGGCCGATTCGACCAATCGACGACTGAAAACAAATGGATCAGCCAGGCCCAAGGATGCCGAGGAACGGGGTGCGTCGATGGTAAATGGAACATCTTTTGGCGAAGTAGCTAGTTTGGGTGAAAGTTTCCACACGCGGCCCTGCCCATGCAGTTGGTAATCGCGTTTGACCCAGTCACTGAAGTAGACGTTCCCGGCGGCATCCTGCTGGATGGAAACAGGGCGGAAATCTTCACCACCAATCACAATGGTTTTGAACTCGGCACTAAAGGAGGTTCCTCGCGGCTTTAGCATGTACTGTTCGATCCGGTGATCGCCCCAACTGGTGACGAGCAGCGTCTGGTTATAGTCGGCAGGGAAACCCTTCCCCGAATGGACAATGATGCCCGAAGGGGCTTCACCAGTGCCGCAGACCATGGGGAGTGTGCCTGGAATTTCGCCATTCCAGGAAGTGAAAGGATGTGTCCCTTTACGACCATTGCGAAAACGGTAGCCGTAATCTCCACCTTCGATGACGTGAAGCAATCGGCAGGGAGGGCGGCTGTCGGGATCGTTATCGACTGTGAACCAGTCGCCTGCCTTTGTGAAGGCGCTGGCATACGGGTTCCAGAAACCTGTGGCGACCTGTTCGAGTGCATGGCCGTTGATATCGCAGCGATAGACATTGCCTCCTTCGCCGCCGCCAGCGATGACTTTTCCATCGGCTCCTTTGAGTTCATAAGAGGCCCCCAGGTTTTCGCCGCAGCCGAAGATCAGTTTGCCGGAGGGATGCCAGGCGAGGCCTGAAAGTCCATTGTGTGGATAGTTGCCGGTGGTCTCGAAATTGATCAAGACCTGGGATTCATCGCATTTCCCGTCGCCATCGTGATCCTGACATTTGAGTATCTGAGAGCGCGTGGCAATGAAGACGAGGTTTTTGGTGGATTCGCAGGCGAGAGGATCGCGTTCGCCCAGCAGAAGACTCATGGAGTTTTTGAGATCGTCTTTGAAGATGGTGAGAGGAACTTCGGTGGGTTTATCGGTTTTTTCTGAAGCCTGACTTTGGGGCTGAAAGACGAGCACTCGATCGAGAGGATGCCTGGAGTAACTGCCGGGACGAAAGTGCGTGTTGTTCTCGATGACCCAGATGCGGCCTTGAGAGTCGACTTCGAGCCCGGTGGGAGTGGCAATGGCGGGCGAATCGAGAACGCATTCCAGTTGCAGGCGATCGTCGAGAACCTTCGGAGGAACTTCGGCGGCAGGGAGAGGCGAGATCCAATTCCCCACGACGAGGAGAGCGGCAGCAAATTGATTGGTCAGTTTCCGCATGTATCGGCCTTCGCTGCAGGATGTGAATGCAAGGTGTTTTGCAGCATCATCCTGTTTCGGTCACGCGAAAACAATTGACCATGTTTTGATGCTTTCAAGGCAATTCTGGAATCATGTTTTTATGGCCTCAAAGGAACGGTGGGCTCTCTTTAGACCCATGATTCACGCAACAGCTTTTCGCTTTCTCCAAACATCGGTACCCAAATCCTTCCGCGATTGTTGATCAAGAACGATGTGCAGATCGTTCTGAAACATTTCCAGAGACTATTTACGCTAAAAACATCGCAATAAGCGACTTCAGGCCGAAACCTGGCGTGGTAACTTCTCCAGGCCTTCGAGGAACTGATCGACAATTTTATAATGCTCAACGGGTTCGACATGACCAATCACCGCGATAAAACCCTCACTTAAGCTGCCTGAAGGGCCTTGAAATGAACTCAACTCCGGTGACCATTTGAATTGATAGTGTTTCGGTCGGGTCGGTTGGCTTTCGTCATAGAGACAGATTACTGGAAAACCATCAGGAGAGTCTTCGATGGACCATCTCCATGGTGCATGAGGTTCTGAGTTTCGTGAGTACCCGAAATTTATGTTCAAAAGCGATTCTTGTTTTTCGGAGAAAGGAGAAATGGTCAAACTTTGGCCTGACCAAGTAAAACTTCTCGTCACTGGATCTGGACGATACCCACCCCTTATATGCTTCACGAATTCCGGGACGCCATCGCCATTAACATCCCGTATGATGTCATCTGGTTCAATGAGATTCATCCCTCTACAAGGAAGTATATATCGCCCTCGATAGTCGACAAAATCAAAGGCTGTACTTGATCCATCATCACGCGAGTCTCTGTAAACCACATACAGCGGATGGCCACTGGTACTATTTATCACCTGGACATCTTCCACTTTACGATGATAAAAGCGGTCAGACTCTTGACTATGGCAACGCCACCAGGCATGGAGTTTGTCATAGACTTCCTGTGCATTATCCCCCAGGAGTTCATGAACAATTTTCTCAGGGACGACGTCTTTCGCGACCTCGCAATCTCGTTTTCGCTGTGCAGCAGCCTCTTGTGCCTCTCGTTTCTGTAACGCTCGAAACTCCTTCAGAAGTTCCATCTTTATATTAGGGTGATCAAAGTGGTATGCCCCCCGGGCGACGTCATATTGAATGATTAACCCGTTGAGGAATGGCACATCGTCGTGACTGATGAGATAGAGAAAACCACCAACAACCTGGCAGGCACAGCCCTCCCTGCTGGTCGTTCCGGAAATGCCCATGCCATAGTGAGGAAATGGCATATCTCCAATCAGCGTTGCGTCGAGCCAGACGGCCTTAGCTCCTGGATTTTCGTCGAAGACTTTCCTCAAGGCCATCTCGGCCTCAGGACTCATGATGATGTTGGCCGCAGGAATCGACTTGGACTTTATCCCCAATAATGAAGCCAATTGAGCAATCAGAGATTTCAACACCCACAAACTCCTGAACCAGCGAAAGTGACTGAGCGAACCATTCTGCAGAGAATATCAACACATTTTGTGAATGGGTTGGACTCTTTGCCAGAGCAGGCTACCACCACTTCGAGATGCGATTCCAGAGTTTTTCTAAACTGCTTTCCTGGCCTTCAACCACCGGCGGACGATCGAGGTCGGAGTAGGGGTAATAGTTGGCGGCCATCAGCTTTTCGAGCAGCGCCTGCCCACCATGCTGGCGGGCGTAATCCATTTCGACCCGATGGATTTCCATAATGAGCATGAGGCCGAAATCGGCATGAGCGTCGGTCATGCCATAAGCGTCGAGAATCAGGCACTTTCCACCGACGACTTCCATGCCTTTCGGGAACTCTACGGTTTCGAAGGGATTGAGCTTCGCCTGATCGCTATAGGGAGCCATCATATTGAGAATGGCATTGATGGTGTAATGCATTTCTCCAAAGGGAGTTTCGGGCTTTTGTGCATCCTCCAGCGAAAGATCATGGCGGGTGAACATTACGAATTCATAGGTGGTGAAGACATTGTTGGTCGAGCCTTCGCTCGGACTGTTCGAGAGTTCCTTGGTGGCAATGCCTGTTCCCGGAATGAGATGAGGGTAGTAATACAGATCGAGCCCGCCACCCACTGCGTACGGGATGAGGGCGTGCATGACCATGTCGTGCTGTTCGCCCAACAGATCGACCATGCGGGCCGATTTCTCAGCGTACCATTGGGATTCGAGGGAGTCGCTCAATTCTTCTCCTTATGCAATGGCTAACATATTCATCTGACAATATGAACCAACTCACTTGTACCTGACGAATGGCCTCACACTTGAATAACGAAGAATTCCATTTCTCAATCACTCAGAAAAAAAGCTCAAAGCATCAGAACATACTGGACACCTGAAAACACCGGGTACATATTCTGGGTTTGCAAATATTATCCTCTCCAAAGTGATAAGGCAGGATGCAATTCAGGAAATGCTCGATTTAACATCTCAAGAACGACGCTCCAACGCGTAGCCTTTATGACTGATTTGTCTTGATAGACTCCCGTTTGCACCGCAACAACTTTTGCATGATCAGAATTCCATTCTGAAAGTGGCACATTTAGGTCGCCAATCCGCCACACACTGCTTCCGCTAATCCCACTCAATTGCTTTGGAAAAGTTAGAGCATCACCAACGAAATCAACAAACCTTACCGCATCACCTTTATCGTCTGTAGTCTCGTCGACATTCGCGCTAATCAATAAATGCCTGTCTGCCACATAACCCACAAACGCAGATGTATCACCGGAATATGAGTAACTTGTATACTGTATTGCCTTAAGCACAACCTTTTCGTCAGCAGTGCGACTTGTCTTTGACCATTTGCAAGGAAATCCGCAGATCGAATAGACCGCAGTTGGCGACTGTGAACCACAGTCAACATCCACCAACGATAGAAATCGATCTTTTTCAATATGCGAAACATCTTCCGATAAAATGGGGTATATTGCTATGTCACAAACGTCACTATCATCATCGGCGTATTTAGGCCTCGATTCTAAATGCCTTCCCCTTATGGGTATAAAACTACCATTTATTGCTGCACCGAACCCAATTGAAAGTGCATACTGTCTTGCTAGTCGAAATACGTGCGCAGCTGTGACAAGAAAAAAAGCATCGGCTATCCTAAACAGCGTCCCTGTGCCATGCTGGCTTAGAGATCCGTCCTGAAGAAGAACAATTGGAACCGTTGCGTTAACCGAGGACATAGGTATGGCACTTACTGCCATTGAGTTAATTGCCGATTGTGACTCCATATTCATATCCAATTAAGAAAATTACGCTTTCCGCAAGTAACAATCATTGCAAGACTAAGCCATATTTTTGGTTCCACGAAGTCATCTTCTAGAATCCCATAGGATAATTATTGGCCCAGGAGGAACAGAGTTATCATCAATCGAGAATTCTCAGTTTGAATTCATCGGAGTTGCCGCGAAGTTCGGGGGCGTACATGGCGTGACCGCGTGCGGGTAAGGCACTGAATTGTCCGGGGATCTCGGCTCTCAGACGATAGCTGACCTGATGCCTGCCGCGTGGCAACGATCGGACAAAGAACGCCACACGTTCATCGCGGAATTCGACAAAAGCCCCCAGTTCATTGCCGGTATAGCCACTGCGGAGCTCGACCGCTTCACTTCCTGCGGCTTTGAGATCTTCAAAGAGCAGATACTCGTAGTCGTTCTTGGTTTCGATGATCAGTTCGACTTCGAGAAGATCACCACTTTTCAGTTCATCAAGACTGGCCAGTGCCGTCTTCTTAAAGCCCGCCTCATCGACAGTTTGTGCCGCACCGGTTTGTGTGGGGCGGACGCCGTCTTTCACGATGGGATCGAGCCGATAGAACTTGCGATCGACTTTGACTTCTAAACCCGCCGCTGGGATGGGATCTTCGAGAGAGAAGTAACTGACATCGACATTGAAATAGACCGGCCCGGCCCCTTTACGGCGGAATTCGACGCGATGAGCCCCTGTGGTTAACTCGTCACCAGTGACCAGCAGGCGCGTCTGGGCGGTGAACAGGTTCTCTTTCGAGAGAGCGACTTCCTGGCGAAGTTTGCCATCGAGCCAGACTTCAACTGTCATCTGAGGATTGAGTTCGCCTGTCGCTTTGAGAAACTCGATGAAGGCTTCAATGACCAGCGCTGTATCACGAGTGCTGTTCCAGTAGGTGGCATGCCGGCGATTGTTGAGCAGGTACTTGACCAGCCTGGGAGCGACCTCGCTTTGGGGATTGGTGCGTACCAGGAGCTTGAGGTATGTAGCCATCGCTTCAATATCGCTGCCATGCCAGAGCCACCAGCGATTGCCAGCGGGAAGTTTGAGGAAAGCGGTCTCGTTTGACGCATCCTGAACGACAAACTGGCCAATGTTTTCCTGCAGCATGGCGAGCTGTTCGGCCCGACCTTCGGCATGCAGTGCGAGAGCCAATAGACTCATGGAATAGACCGACAGATCGACTCGATCGCGGTAGAGAAACTCCCGCATTTCGGCTGAAAACTGGCGGGTTTCACTCAGGATGGAGTAGACCAGGGCATCGGTATCATCGGCTTTGGATTTATGGTTATGAGCTTCTTTGGGGAGTTTCAACCAGCGGAGTTCTCCTGCCTGATAATTCTGCAACCAGGCAATGCCGCGGGCTAATGATTCTTCGTTGACAGGAGCACCGTTTTCTTTGGCGAGGAGCAGGCCATGCACCACAACTGCCGTGGTGTGTGGCCAGGAATGTTCGCCAAAGCCGCTGAACCAGCCCCAGCCGCCATCGGAAAGTTGCATCTCGACCAGAGCCTCCAGCCCCTCCCGGCTCATTTTGGCCACTTCGGTTTCGTTGAAGACCGGCTCGCGGTTGAAGCGTTTCCAGCGAACCGCTCTCTCATCCGGCCCGGCAGCCTCTTGCGGATTGAGCTGGCTGCGTTTGGCGGCAATATCCTGAAGTGACAGATTCATCGACAGAAGCAGTCGTTGTGTGGCGAGTGTGGGCAAAAACCGATTGAGTGTCTGCTCAGTACAGCCATAGGGAAATTCGACGAGATACGGGAGTGCATCGACAATGGCACCTGCCAGAGTGGGCGAGTAACGAACATCGAGAACAGCCGTTTCGGGCCGGCGCTCGGCGGGGAGTTTGAACTCGACAGCCAGTGAATCGACACCGGGTTTGAGTGTCCCGGCGAATGGCTCCTGTCTGGGGGCACCATGCACATAGACCGGGAACTTCATCTGAGTGGCATCGGATTCTTTAGTTGAGCGGGCAATCATGCGGATCGTGGCTGTCCCTTCACGAATGACTTTGACACGCCAATCGACGCGGACTTCGGATTTGCCATCGATCACGACTTCCGAAAGCGCTGGTGTGAGCAGTTGGAGCGTGTCGCCCTCGAATTCAATGCTGACCTGAGCCGCCAGAGCCTCGGCGAATTCGTTGCGAACGTTAGCAGAGAGCACCACTTCGTCTTTTTCGACGAAGAATCGTGGTGCCTGCAGACGGACAATCAGGTTTTTGCGAGTCACGACCTGCGATGTGGCTTCGCCGACTTGAGCCTGTGGCCCCATGGCCCAGGTGCGGAGCTTCCAACCGGTGATATTCTCGGGCATTTTGAATTTAACGATCGCGCGGCCCGATTCGTCGGTAACAATCGAACCATTCCAGAAGGCGGTATCTGCGAACTCCTGTCGAATGGTAACAGGGGCGGCATTGGCTTCATTGAAATTGAGTACTGCCGAGTCGGCAAAACTCTCAGCGATCTGAGATTTCGCCATGGGGGCAGCCATCGCAGAAAACAGTCTTTCATTTCCATCGGCAGCACCACGGCGAGCGCCCAGACCACCGCCGAAACCTTTTCTCAACACTTTGTCATCGACATCCATGCTGCCAAAGAGACCAATAGGCTGCAGAACGACCTGATGAGGCTTACGGACGGGGAACGAGGTGCGCGAGAGATTGTTTTCGTTCTGGGGAGTGTGAGAGCGCTTCCAACTCCAGAAGAATTCGCGAATGTCGCCTGAGAGTGGGCCACCGGCAATCGCATCGATACTGCGGTCGTAAACCGAGAGTGCGAGTTGACCGACAAATGGCTGGCCCAGTTTATCTTTGATTTCGAGCGTGGCTTGAGCTTCACTTCCTGGCAGATACTCGACCTGCGACGGAGTGATCGAAACGTCGAGAAGTTTTCCAGCGGGAGGAACAAAAATTTCTCGCACAGCGGAGTGGGCGACACCATTGGAGACCGCAATCGCTTCGACGAAAATGTTGGGGCGATCGGCGGCATCAAGCGGTATGGGGAACAGCATGGTCTGTCCCTCAAGCTGCTTGACTTCCACCTTTCCGCCGACGCCATTCGAGGAGCGCAGAAAGACGAGGACCGTGGAGTTG
>JAIXUU010000215.1 GCA_027483405.1 Planctomyces sp.
CCGTCAGAACGGGAGAAGGAGAAAAATCGCGAGCCAACCAGTTTCCGGCCTTACCTCAAATCATCGCGCTGTCGGTGAAACGGATGGCACTTGGGCTCAGGCGTCAACGAGGACCACAATCACCGTGATGTTATCCTTCGAGCCACCATCTTCCGCAGCTTTGACGATGATCTCGGCGATCTTCTGGGGATCGTTACCACTGGCCAGGAGTTGCTGAAGCTGAGGATCAGGAATTCCCCCCGTGGCTCCATCCGAGCAGAGCAGAATACGATCGCCCGGCTGAAGTGGGTAAGGCTTGGCACCACTTCCCTGCGAACCATCTTTGGCCCCCAGATATCGATAAAGCACATTGCGATACCGATGCGTGAGTGCTTCTTCCGGAGTTAAAGTACCCGCGTCCACCAGAGCCTGAGTGAGTGAATGATCGGTTGTCAGTTGCCGAAAATCATGCTTTCGCAGCAGGTAAGTGCGGCTGTCTCCCACTCCGCCGGCGAACATCACATCATTGACGATGACGGCAAAAGTGACCGTGGTCCCCATGTTGTGCAGTTTGGAATCGAGTTCGCCAAGAGCCATAATTTCGCTGTTAGCCAGCGCAATGGCGTCGTCGATGACTTTGACCACATGCTCATTTGTCGAGCTGGAAAATTGAATCTGGCTGGCAATTTTTTTGGGGATCACTTCCATCGCCAGAGCACTGGCACGCTCACCAGCCGATTGCCCACCCATGCCATCAGCGACAAGAAAGAATCGATTCTGAGCATCCACAAAGAGCGCGTCTTCGTTGTTATCACGAAAGTTGCCCTTAATACTTGTGGAACCGACTCGAAACTTCATGATCTCGACACTCACTGGAATTCATTGAATCAGGCAGGCAAAAAGATCCTTGCTCCCTCTGAGAAACCAGTCAGATCGACGGATTCCACAGGCTCTTTGCATTGCCGGATTTTATGGCACTCTGTCAATTTCGGCGTATGTCAATTTCTGCGTCTGTCAACATCTGCGTTCGTCAACATCTGCGTTCGTCAACTCGGCAGTTCATTTCATCCTAGCTGAACAGCCTCACTCACAACAGCATTTCATGGCTCTTCAGGGACAATTGTGAAAACATCAAAGCCTTCGCGTAACATTTTTACCGAAAACCCGAATTCTCCAGCAGTTGAGCAGCAAAACCTGTGAATTTTCTGGAGACAGAATCCAATCGTGAACATCATGTCGGAAATTTGAATCACTGTGCGATCGTTTGACTCACTGACTTTTTTCGCTCGTGCCGGGTGCCGATTTCTGGCGTGATGGCAAAAAGGCCTCCAGCGGGTCGCTGACACCGAGGGTTGTCACTGAGAAAAGAACTTCACCCGCTTCAAATCCGCAACTGGCCCCGGCACATCGCGAAGTTCCTTCGATCAGACGGAAGACGCGATCCTTCGTGGGCGGAAACTGTGACTCGTAGGCCCGTACCGAGGCGATCTTCTGGGATAAAGTGGCCGAAATATCCATCACGAAGGAGTTTGGCCCACTGAGAGAATCCAGCGAACTCAGGCTCAGCGAATACCAGAATTGTTTTGAAACCGTGTGGACTGGTAAGTCGCCAAACTCGTCATCCCACTTGGAAAGTCGGCTGTAAAAAACAGCGGCATCGGTAATCTGAGCTGCCTGCCAGTGATCGGGCGAGGCCATAGGTGTTTTGCCTGCAATCCCCAGGACAATTCGCGGACGATACTTACGAAAGATTCTTGCCAAAGCCACTCGCTGCCCGAAACCGTCAAACAATGTCCGGTTCGTGATCAGAAGGTTGTGACGCATGTGAATCCCCAATGCCTCGGCAGCAAGGCGGGATTCTTCCAATCGGCTTTCACGGCCAGAACTTAATGGTGTCGGCTCACCATCTGTCAAATCGACAATGCCCACTCGATAGCCGAGTTGTACGAAAGCCGCGAGACTTCCACCGCAGCCAATCTCCACATCATCCGGATGAGCACCGACGGCAATCACATCCAGTTCATCGTGAGTCGAGATCAAAATATCGCGCGACATGCAGCGGTATTCCGTGGGTCAAGGAGTCCGGTTTTTGAATCAATCAGCAGGTATCTTGGCCATGTAAGCTGCCAGATCAGGCTGGGAAATTCCATCCCGAGACACGAAATCATTCTTTGGCAGAAACGAGATCTATCCAGCCGTCAGTTCTGCATCGGCTCGGCAAATCAGGTCGTAACTGGTGTCACTATCCGGAGCGAGCCGCAATTCATCGACAAACCCAGGCTTTTGCAATAAACGACCCAGGCGAGCGAGAACATGCAGATGCGTGCGAGAATCCCGGCACAGTACCAGAAAGAAGATATCTGTCAGGCCGCGATTCGGTGCTCCAAACGGAATTCCCGAGGGAGTACGCCCCATGGCGATCAAAGATTGCCCCAAGGCATCCGGGACGGGATTTCGCGGATGAGGAATTGCGACACCCATATCAAAAGCCGTCGATAGCACCGATTCCCGCTCTTGAATTGCCGCGAGCAGTGCAGCGGGTTGCCAGATTTGCCACGTCCTTCCGGCAACTTCCAGCATAGATTCCAGAACAGATCGCTTAGTGCGTGCTTCCAATGGAACCTGAATTGTCTCACGGCTCAATAGGACCGCAATGGGTGAAGCGGTGGCATGTTCAACCGTCCGATGGCTCTGCTCGATAATGGCCAGTTCCCGGTCGGTGTATTCCCGCATCTCCTGTTCGAGCCAATGCGTGATTTCCGTCGGGTGGAACTGCCAATCTCCAGCCACTTTACGACCCGGAATTCGCCCGCGATTCACGAGTTTTTCAATCTCGCGGCGGTCTCGGCCCAGATGTCGAGCCAGTTCATCGAGGCTGTACCAGTCGCGCGACATTCCTCTGGCCAGGTCAGGAGGTTTCAGCAGATGGAATCCGTAGCAGCCGGCTCTGCAGATCGTCTGCTAATAACATGCAAATAAACCAGACAAATTGTCTGAAAAAACACCAAAAATGGATTTCACCAAGAGTGGCGGGCTTAAACAATCTTCACGAGACAGAACCTGAGTTTTTTTTCGCGATTTGCGCCAGTTCCGTCCCTCTGGGGCAGGTTCTCTGCCGTTGCGGTTCACAAAAGCCGCATCATCGCTGACGAAAAGTCGGCAACTCGGTCAAAAGAAGTGAACTTAACATCTGTTGTTCTTGAGAGTCACAGCCGGATGAATCGCTCCAACCTCTACAGATCCAATTGTGTGATGAGAGGCCCTGAGTGAATCGGGTGGCGTCTTGAACTACGCAGGTGAATCATTGCGGAATTGGCGCGCCCAATGTCCCCAGGCGGCCGGCCAGACTCGACCCAGCGATTCCCTCACGTTCGCAAACAAACGGCGGGACGGAAGTTCCCAAAGTTTCTCCGACCAGACGTGAACTTCAAACTTGCCTTCAAACCCACCGATCACAAATTCTTCCAGAATCGCCCGAACGGGGAGAATGCCATCACCCGGCAGACACATCTCGTATTCAGTCGAATGGGGGCAAGGGAGATCATTCACAAAGACCAGCGAGGTATGCGGCGCGATCGTCCTGAGCGATTTCTTCCAGTCAGCTTCGAGCCCGCAATGATACAGATCAATCGCCAGTCCCACATTCGGGCACTGAATCTGATCGAGGATGCCGATCGTCTCATCACAGGTGTTGAGAAACGACCAGGTATGGTGGAACGTTTTGCGCATGGGCCGCAAAGCCAGTTGCACTCCCAGTTGCTCGGCACGTTCCGAAAGGGTGCGAATGCCATCCACCACATTTCGCCGCGCATGCTTCGTGATATGTCCATTGAGACCACCTGCCACCAGAACGACGGTTTCGGCACCAACGATCGCGGCCTGCTTTAGCGCATCGAATCCATCGTGGATTGCTTCGGTATACCGATAGCCATGCGAGCCCGTAAAACCACCGGCAAAGCTCAGTGAAGATACGGACATCCCTGCATCCTGTAACAGGATGGCCGCTCGATCTTCACCAAAATCAGCCAGCCTGGGACGCCACAGCCCGATCGACCTGAAGCCCTCGGAACGAAAGTTCAACACCGCTTCCTCGAAAGGCATGCGCATCAGCGTTAACTGACTCAATGCCAGTCGAGGAAATTCCCGTTCTCCCGGAGAAGAGAACGAACCCAATCCCTGAGGGATGGGCTGTGCCAGAGGTGGCGGTTGTATCTGTGACCAGAGATGCTGAGTATCCACTCGTCATTCACCATCAGGTAACGATTTGCATCAATCAACAACAATCGTCTTGATCAATGATCAAACAATTGCCAGTCGAGGAAGTCATTCGCCCTGTCCTTCCACATTGTCAGTTCATTCAAGTCACTGACTCTGACGGCCACAGGTCTCGCTGGTTACTATGAGCCTCCAGCAAACTTCCGACAAGTCCATTTCCTGAAGACAACCAAATCTCTTTCAGTCGTCTCGCGGAAGTTTTGCATCATAGGCATCGCGTACCGGCAAGTCATCCGTCAGAGACAGGGAATTTTCAGAAGCTCATTCCCTGTCTCTGACTGGCTTAACATAGGCAATTCTAAAGACTATCCCCGCGTGGTGATGGCATAGTTGGAAGTGTCGGCAATGTTCACCCAGACATGCACATGAGGTGCACCTCGATAATGCCACACAAAAGCCGGCCCTTCGATGCGCCAGTTATCCCACACGCCATCATTCCCCAGATCGTTCGATCGATAGAACGTCAGTCGGCACTGATCCAGCCCGCCCTGTGCCGCCAGACATTTCATCACTTCCTCGCGATCAATCTGCCGATAAGGCTCAACTAAAGTTGCCAGGATGTCAGCCGCAAAAGCCTGTTGATCTTTCGACATCTCCGAGACAAGCAAGCCGACCGGGGCTTTCTGGCTGCCAAAATTCACCTGGGCTTCTGGCGGTGCCTGAGGTGCCAAAGCCTGCTCGCGCTGTTTGCCATCGAGCATTGTGTACAGGCTGTTCGCTTTCAGTGCCTGTGGCCAGAAAACATTCCCTTTGTGGCTGGGTTCTTCGTTGAACGCTTCGGCTGCATGGCCATAGAAAATCGGCCCGCCAAAGCAGGCATGAGGTGTGGTGTCTCCATCGCAGCGAATGGTCAGATGCCGACCTGTCATCACCAGTTCAAACGGCCCTTTTTCAGGATCACCAAAGATGGCGATCGACTGATGTTTCCCATATCCACCCGCATCATCCTTCAACTGCTTTCGAATGCGGTCGTGCCAGTCCGGGTGATACAAACCCCAGAACATCGCTTCGATCATCTCCTGCTGATCTTTTGTAAAGAGCTTGCTCCCGATGTTCGCATCCGAGATCTGCCAGTTGTTCGAGACATGCGTTCGCAGCACCCCTCGATCGTCTTTGTAATCCCAGTCGTAACAGACCTCTTCCCTCTGCTCGGGAGTCAGCGATTGAAACAATTTTTTGACAAGGTTTTCAGAAGTCGGGGTGGTGGCGGCTTTATCCTCGGCCCGCAACAGTGACGAGTTGGAATGGGCGAGGATTGTGGCAGCAGAGGCCAGAGCCGCTGTCTTGACGAAGATTCTTCGCGAAGGTGCCGCAGGCTTTTGTTCAATAGGGTTCTGGCAGCAATCGTTGATTAACGATGCCTTCCCGACGGGGTGTTCACTGGGGTTCATGTTCATGTCCTCGAGCGCAGGGGTCTTCCATCACGTTGCCGGCATACCGCCAAACAATCAGTATCTGGTTCATCCCCCAAAAAGGCAAAGAGATTTCCTCCAGGATGAGTCAACCCTCTCTGACAATTGAACAGCGCTCTATGTGCGACATGTTCATCCCCTCTGTAACGCTCGCCCGCGTCTTCGTGGGAAAGGGCAGGGTGAGGGTCTTCCCAAAAGGACGTGCAGAATCACCAACGATTCCGCATCAGCACTGACGATCTCACACTGGCCAGAGATCAAGAGCACCCGGCGATTAATTCGCTGATGAATAGATCGACCAATACGTTCGAGTTCGCCCTCATCCCAACCTTCTCCCGTCGGAACGGGAGAAGGAGAAAATCCCGAGTCCTCGTTGGCCTCCGGGTCAACTGTCGGATGGTCTACACTTTGTTAGAAAATCCCCAGATGATCACGAGCTTCATCGGTCA
>JAIXUU010000435.1 GCA_027483405.1 Planctomyces sp.
ATTGTCAGAGAGACACGCCGGCGCTGATGGCGCAGGCAAGAGATGCCAGCCAGCTCTACCAGGGGATTAACGCGTGCTCATTGGTGGAATTCATCCAGTCGCGCTGCGAGCGAAGGTTGCTGGTGTCGCCATTGTGAGGTATTTACCTCAACTGTTTGTTTTTGAAGACAAGTAGAATCTCGATTTGGTTGCCGATCCGTCGGCAGAACTCTCCATGAATCGCCTGCCTGGAAGATCGCTTGGCGAACAGGCATCACTTTTCCAAGGGTTTACCATCTGGAGTCATGGGTAAAGAATGTCGATTGACCTGTTTGCACCATGGAGTAAGGCAATCGGATGTTCATTGCAGGGCCTGGATCGCTTTCGCAGGATGAGCGACTTTCGCGTAGATCTCACGAATTTTCTGAGTCATATACTCATGACGAAAGACGTCCTGAAATAATTCTCGCCCCCGCTGGCCGTATTGCTGACGAAGGAGCGGATTTGCCAGCAACTCGATGGTCGCTTTAGCCAACCCTGGCACATCACCTCGCGGCAACAGATAGCCAGTTTCACCCGGGCGGACGATCTCGCTGGCACCGTCGATGTCGTAGCTGATGACGGGCTTGCCTGCCAGCAAGCCCTGCGGCAAGACGCGGGCTAACCCTTCCCATTCGCTGCAATGGACCACGACGTCCATCGCATGGATGAGTTCCGGGATCTGGCTGGGTGGCACAAGGCCGGTGAAGACGAAATGATCCGTCAGACCGAGCGCGGCGATCTCCGCCTGATACTGCTCGCGGAGAATACCATCACCAACGAGAAGAAACTTCACCTGAGGTTGTTGCCGGACGATTTCGGGAGCGGCGGCGATGAGGTACTGATGCCCTTTGAGGTGGAACAGCCGGGCGATTTTGCCGACGACCAGATCGCTCTCGCTCAGCCCGAGTTCAGCGCGGATTTCGGCCCGACTCTTGACTGGCGACAAATAGGGTTCGACATCGAAGCCGCTGCGGATGGTTGTAAACTTCTCTCGCGGGGCGACTTGAGCAGCCACGTATTGCTCGGTCATTGCATCGGAAACACTGATAAAGTGAGCCGTCTGCCGGCCTGCCCTTTGTTCGAGAAAGCGATAGAGACGATAGGCGGGAGCTGACTGACCGTAATGAAACGAGGCTCCATGAATGGTATGCACGACGGGGACACCTTCTACGAATCCTGCCTGCCTGCCGATGATCCCCGCCTTCGACGCATGGGTATGAATCACGTCGGGCTTCAAGGTGCGAATGAGCCGCCTGAGTTCCTGGTACGCTCGCCAGTCTTGCCAGGGGCGAATGGCACGGTGCAGTTCGGGCATGATAATCAAGCGGGCACCCGATTTCGCCGCCCGCTCTTCGAGGGAACCTTCCGGCCCTAACCCGGGCCCGGTGACGAGTGTGACCTCGTCGCCGAAAAGCTGCACCTGATCCTCGACGTTGGAAACGGTGTTCTCCTGTGCACCGCCGACAATCAATCGAGTGATGAAGTGCATTGTATGCATACGCGGTCAGCTTTTATCACGCAGTACTTAAGTAGAGTGCATCGTTTTAAGTAGGGTGCATGAAGTCCTCGGAATGCACCAGTATTTCAAAGCCGATAGAGGAAGACACGTAGGGCAGGCTCCCGCCTGCCGGTTGGACTACGTCTTACTGAAACTGGTGCATTGGCATGCACCCTACTCAAAAACTGAATTGGCAGGCGGGAGCCTGCCCTACGGAGCCTGCCCTACTTTAATACTTTCTGGCGCGAGCGCGGGCCTGGACGCGGCTGGGGAGGCCCATGATTCGCAGGAAGCCTTCGGCATCGGTCTGGTTGTACGAGCCGCCACCTTCCATGCTGGCAATGGCTTCGTCGTAGAGGCTGTTGGGGCTGGTGCGGCCCTGATTGATGATGTTTCCCTTGTAGAGGCCCAGCACCACTTCACCTGTCACAGGCTGCTGAGCTTCTTTGATGAATGCGAGCAAGGCATCCATCTTGGAGACGTACCAGAAGCCGTAATAGACCATTTGAGCAACTTCGGGCGAGAGCCGATCGCGCAAGTTGACCAGATCCCGGTCGAGGGTGAGTTGTTCGAGCGTTTGATGAGCATGGTACAGCACAGTCATGGCCGGTGCTTCGTACACGCCCCGGCTCTTCATGCCGACAAAACGGTTCTCGACAATATCAATCCGGCCGACACCATTGCGGCCGGCAATCTTGTTGAGTTCCAGCACAATCTGCAGTGGCGAGAGCTTCTTGCCGTTCACACCGACAGGAATCCCCTTTTCGAATTGAATCGAAACCGATTCCACAGCATCGGGGGCGGCTTGCGGCGAAACCGTCATGCCGAAATCGACAATATCGACGCCGCAAACGTTGGGATCTTCCAGCTTGCCCGCTTCGTAACTGATATGGAGGCAGTTCTCGTCAGAGCTGTAAGGCTTGGCAGCGGACGCTTTGACGGGAATGCCCTTCTGTTCGCAATAAGCGATCAGTTCTGTACGGCCAGGGAACGCTTTGCGGAACTTCTCGATCCGCCAGGGAGCAATGATCTTGATATCCGGGTTGAGTGCTTCCGCAGCGAGCTGGAACCGGCACTGGTCGTTCCCCTTGCCAGTCGCGCCGTGAGCGTAGGCATCGGCACCGACTTCGCGGCAAACCTGGAGGCAGACCTTGCTGATCAATGGCCGGGCGATGGAGGTTCCGAGCAGATAGATGTTTTCGTACTTGGCCTGCCACTGGAGGACGGGGAAGGCGAAGTCGCGGCACATCTCTTCCTGGGCGTCGACAATCCGAGCCGACTTGGCCCCGCAATCGTGAGCCTTCTTCAGAATGGCTTCGCGGTCTTCGCAAGGTTGCCCCACATCGACGTAGACGCAATGTACGTCGTAACCTTCATCCTGCAACCAGCCGAGGATGACCGATGTATCTAATCCACCCGAATAAGCCAGCACACAACTGGGCATTGCCGATGCTCCGTAACAGATTCTTTTCCCATTCGGCTGAAATCAGCTTTGTGAACGGGTTTCGTTGAACTAGGCAGATCACCTGCTTCAACTCGGGAGAGAAATCCAAGTTGAGACGAGGTGTTCCGGCAGGCGACAATCACCTGCTGATATACCAATCCTCAGTTTAAGCATTGCCGAACGAAAGCGGTATTGTCAGGCTGAAGTGAACGTGTTTTCCCGGTATGGCAGAAGGAGTTCAGTGCGTGCTCGATCTCTCGGTCGTTGAACGGCTTGGTACGCTCGAACTGCAAGTGCGTGCTGTGGTTGACAGCCTGGCTCAGGGGAGGCATGCGAGTTCCTCTCGCGGATTTTCCATCGAATTCGCCCAGTATCGCGAATATACGCCCGGCGATGATCTGCGCTATGTGGATTGGAAAGTCTTTGGCAAGTCCGACCGGCTGTATGTCAAACAATTTGATGATGAAACCAGCTTTGGCTGTCAGATTCTGATCGATTCCAGTGAATCGATGGCTTTTCGTTCTCCGGCAGTGCCGTGCAGTAAGTTTGAATATGCTCGGCTCCTGGGTGCTTCGCTGGGATTGGTGATTCTTCAGCAGCAGGATCATGTGAAACTCCATGTGCTGGCTGAGTCTGCCGCACAAGCGGGCGGCTTTGCCAGGAGTTGGCCCGCGTATCGCCAGATGCTGGCCGAAATTGAACAGGTTCAACCCGAGGGGAAGGGGAACCCTGGTCAATGCCTCATTTCGCTGGGGAATCAGAATCGACGTCGAGCCGTCATGGTGATTGTGACCGATGGGCTGAGTGATCTTCAGGAATTGATCTCTGGACTGCGCCAACTGCGATATGGCCGGCACGATGTCCTCCTGCTGCAAGTAATGGATCGCTGGGAGAGAACCTTTCCGATGACGGGTTGGACGCAGTTTATCGGGCTGGAAGATTGGCCAGATCGCACGACCAATGCGCCATCGATTCGCGAAGGCTATCTGGCGGAGTACCAGTCATTCCAGCAGCAGTTGAACACGGCTTGCCATGAAATGAAGATTGATTTCTTCCCGATTTCGACCGATATGTCGCTGGATCAGGTGTTGCGATCTGTGTTGCAAAGGAATCCGGAACTCCTTCCTCAGTAGTCATTTACGGAGTTTAATGCCGTTGATTGTTCTACAAATTGGCAAGAAACCACATCTCGTAATTGACACTGAGTCTCAATGTCAGCAATATACTTGTGGAGACGTACTTCACTGGATCATTGAGTCGGGAAATGCCTGAGCCAAACCCATCCTCGGAACCTAGCCACCAGAATGCAGTGGGCGAGAGTCTCGAAACTCGCACCAACTTCACTTCCGGTACGACTCCTGCCGTCGACTCATCCAGTTTGATGAAGGGGCAAAAAGAGCTCCTCATCAATCATCTGGGCGAAATTTACCGCCTCCGAATCACACGAAACGGAAAGTTGATTCTTCACAAGTAGCAGCGGGGCTGCCTTCCAGATCCACGCGTTATCGGGCTGAAGCGCATGCTCCACCGCTTTGTACCCGTCAGATTTTCTGTCACAATTCCGCAGAACTTCTTCTTCGTGAGAAAACTCGTCATGACGCAAACCGCGTCAGACGACTAAAATTCAACTGTCACCAGAAACACAGATATTTCTGGCAGTGATCCTGCCATCCTCGTTTCTGATCGCTCGCCCCGACTTTGCCGGGGGAACACAGGCAGTTGACGAAGGATCGGTCAAAAATGTCTTCCGGAGCTTTACCCCCAAGTTCAGCAGCACAACCGACGGGCAGTTCCTCCACCACCTCTCCGGGAGAATTGCTGAAACAGGAACTGTTGTTGCAGCAGGGTGGACCCTACTCTCCGGCGATACCGATCTCGATTTCTTGGATCATTCCGGATGTTTTGAATCACTCCACCCCGGCAACTCCACCCCGTGACATTTCCATCACAGCCCAGGTGATTGCCTCTCAGCCTTTTGGCTGCGCGCTGGAAGAAATCGAACTTCAGGCCAACCATCTCACCAATGCCTCGATGGATGTGTTGAAGAAGTGGGCCAATGCTCTCTGCCAGAAAGTGACCTATCTGCTCGAAAGTCTGGGGCCTCTGGAATTCGATCAGGATGGTCAGGAAGTCCTGATTCGATCGATCCCTCCTAGTTCGCTCACTTCTGCCAAGCGATACTACGAGATTCGACTGACAACACTCGGCCAAGGACGCTTTGTTCTCGGTCGTTACGAAGCTGTTCCTGGCCAATCCCGTTCTCGACAACCGCTGGAACTCGGGATCGAGCAGATTGTTCGTCTGGGGAATGATCTTGTCGCCACGCTCCCTGAATCTGCCTGAAGACCCAAGCCATCGCTCGTTTCGCTCCAACAACACTTCTGAGTGTTGTCTACTTAACGTCTACGGGTTAACAGCATTTTGCAGAGTCGATCTATTCACTTGAGCACAGGATGGTTGCCTCGTGTAACGAAACAGTCTCGACAGGCTGTTCACAATCGACTAACACTTCCGCTCGTCAAGCCGGGTTCATGATGAACTTGCGGCAGAAATGTCCAGATTTCACCCCACGAACAGAGCATGGATGCTGTCTGAAGCCAACTGGCGACAGACATCGTGAGGAACCGTTCGCATGCCATTTCGACAACTGATCATTCCGCCGGTCTACTTCATCCTGTATGGATTCACATATCTCCTGGCCTACTCTCTGCGCTTCGATTTTGAAGTTCCCAGTGAGGTCTGGGGGCGATTTCTAGCGACATTTCCACTGGTGATTGCCACCAAGTCGCTGGTGAATCTATTGACTCGTCAATGGCGCAGAAAGCACCGTTACACGTCACTGGTTGATGTCATCTACGTCACCGGAGATGCCTTTTTTGCAGCGACATTACTGTTGGCCATCAATGCCTTTCTCCCCTCAGGAATTGTGATTCCACGATCAATCGTACTGATTGACCTAATGCTTACAGTTCTAGCGATCACCGGCCTGCGTTCGATGATTCGCAGTTATTGTGAAGTGATTCAACCCAAGCTCCACCGCAGGCTGGGTGGTATGTCGCAACTGACGCCACGCCGGGCTTTGATCTACGGTGCAGATGCCAGTGCAGTGGCTATTTTTCGCGCACTCAAAAGTGGCAACGAGGAGTATCGCATCTGCGGTTTTATCGATCCTGAAGGTTTCTCTCAGTCGAGCATTATTGGCGAAGCCGAAGTCTTCAGTGGCCAGATTGATCTCGCCAAGATTGCGAAAAAAGTCCGAGCGGAAATGTTGCTCATCCCGGCATCGACGCCCGGGCGAATCGTGCGAGAGTTACTTGTTCAATGTGATGACCAACATCTTCTGGCCCATGTGATCCCGGGTGTTGATGAAATTGTTAATGGACGCATTCGACTGGCCACGCGGGAAGTGACCATCTCCGACCTGTTACGCCGCGAACCGACAAAGCTCGATTTTGAAAGTATGCGGAGTTACATCTCTCGTCGCCGTGTGCTGGTCACGGGAGCTGCGGGAAGTATTGGCTCAGAACTGTGCCGACAAATTCTGGCTCTGAATCCGGAAAGTCTGATTCTGCTCGATCAATCCGAGCCTGGCATTTTTGCCATGGAACAGGAGTTCCAGACGCGTACGACGGGTGGCACTCGACTGGTTTACGAGATCGCCGATATGCGGGATCAACCTACGCTCGAACAGATCTTCGATACCTACAAGCCCCAACTGGTTTTCCATGCAGCGGCTTACAAACATGTTCCTCTCATGGAAGCCAATCCGCAGGAAGCGATCCGTAACAACATCTTCGGCACAAAGGCACTGGTGGATGCTGCCGACCAATTTGGCGTGGATCGCTTTGTGTTGATCTCGACTGATAAAGCCGTGCGTCCCACCAACATCATGGGTTCCACAAAACTCTTTGCTGAGAAATATCTGCAGGCGATTGCCCAGAAATCCAAAACCGAGTTTATGACGGTTCGCTTCGGGAATGTGCTCAACTCGGCTGGCAGTGTGGTACCGACATTCCGCCGACAGATTCTCGAAGGTGGCCCGATCACTGTCACTCATCCCGAGATGGTGCGGTTCTTCATGACGATTCCTGAAGCCGTTCAACTTGTGCTCCAGGCGGGGGCCATCGGACAAACCGGCGGCGTCATGATTCTGGATATGGGAGACCCGGTCAAAATTCTCGATCTGGCCCGTGATATGATTTATCTTTCCGGACTCAAGTACCCGGACGATATTGACATCGTCTTTACTGGCCTTAGACCCGGCGAAAAGCTCTACGAAGAACTTTTCTACGAATCCGAAGTCTCGGCCGAGAAGATCCACGAAAAGATTTTCATGGCCCACCGGGCACCAATTTCACCTCGTCTGGTGAAGGAAGCTCTCGCTCGTCTGCAGTCAGCCGTTGAACTTTCCCGGGAAGCCGCCGCTGCGACTTTGCGTGATATCACGGCTGAGTTTGTCGCAATTGATGAGGGCACATCTTCCGAGCACATCATCCAGCCCACTCGCAAGGCGGCTTAATGTCTGTCCAGAGGCGAAAGTTCTCTGCTGATCGGAGAATTCCTGTTTGACTTCGGCTTGTTCCGTGGTGGAAGATCATTTCCTGAAATGCCAGCAAGGCTAGACCGCCATGACGACTGGTTGATCGGGGATAAACTTCGGGACGAGCGGGAATTGAAGATGGTCACGGAGCGGAGGAATCGCCGCCGTCATTTTCTGTTGAGGGGTTGGCATCGCCTGCAGATTGAAAACAGGCTTCAGGTGCGTTCATCCCGCCTGCTCAAGAACTTCAAGTCGTCCGTTGAAAAACCCCATAAGGTTTCTTCCGGGGCACGAATTTCGGGCGCTTACTGGCATTCCAACTGGCCAGGTTCGGTCACTCTCACAATTCGTGGTCGAGACTCTTTCGCCTGCGATGCCTCGATCGATGTCATGATCGAGAGACCTTTTGCCTGGATCGGTACTTCTGTTCAATCGGATATTCGACTCGTCGATGAAGCTCATGCTCACTTTGAGAACCTGATTGTCTGGACATCCGCCGGTGTGGCACTTTTCGAATTTCGCCCACCAATTGCAAAAGGTCTTGATCAATCAGCTCCCACACTGACACAGCATTGGTTGTCACCCCGCTGGTGGCAAACTCGGGCCAGCCACCCGTGTGGCCGCATGGAATTGCTGTTCCCTTTCCTGAAAAAATCAGTCCCTGTTCCCGCATTGAATTCTCTTGACATCAAGGCCATAAAAACCTCTGTAGATCGTTCGTTCCTCGAGAGTGGCCCCAGACTCGCATTCGTGCTTTGCAACTCCCGCATGAATCCAGCGAGTTCAACCAGCCCCGGTTCTCAAAACGACAATTCATCGACATCGCACGCCGACACTTTCGTTATCATCCAACACCTGACCATTGTCGGGAGTGATCCACAGTGCGACTGGCAGCTCCCTTGCTCTGCTCGAACGACGCCCATGGCTCATTTTCTGAGTCCGTGGCAAGCCCTGATCATTCGGGATGCGTCGGCATTGGGAATTGTCTCACTGAACCATCTGGCCCCCGTGCATGTGAATGGAGAGGCTTGCCATGCCGCCTTGCTGGAAGTTGGCGATCTTATCTCATTCGGTGGACGCACAACCTATGAAGTGGTCGTGAATCCCGAAACGATGTCAGCAGAAGCATTGGTAGCAGACGACATCACAGGCTCGATGGATTTAGAGGCTGGGAAGGCGATCTCGCTACCAGTCTCATCACAGAATCTCAGCCCCGCCGAGTCACCTGCCGGATCTCGCGACGAGCATCCTGTGCCTTAAGCTTCTCCCGCTTGTCGTGCAGCTTGCGCCCTTTGGCGAGTGCAATTTTGATTTTGACGAACCCTCTTTGCAGATACATTTCCAGCGGCACAATCGTGATGGATCGTTCGCTGGTTCTGCCGCAAAACTTCTTCAGTTCCCGCCGGTGTGCCAGCAGCTTTCGCGTTCGCTTCGTTTCATGATTCAGCCATGAAGCCTGAGGGTATTCGTTGATATCGCAGCCGACCAGATACAACTCGCCGTCCTGGACTCGCACCCAGGCTTCTTCAATCGATACCTTCCCGGCACGAATACTTTTAACTTCACTTCCCATTAAAACGATGCCGCAATCCAACTGATCCATCAGTTCGTATTCATGCCGCGCACGACGATTCCGGCAGACCGAGATATTGTTCGGCTTATCGTCTTCTGGTTTTGATTTTGCAGCCATCTGACTTAACCTGACCTGGCTTCAATTTTCGCCAGCACCAACGTCTTCAACTCAAAGTTTCTGGAGTGAAAACTTATTGAACCTTTGCCAAAAACTTGCACCTATTCTGCAAACAACGCTTCCGCGAACTGATCGGGATCAAAAACTTCCAGATCATCAATTCCTTCCCCCACTCCCACATATTTAACGGGAATTCCCATCTGCTGTCGAATGGCGACAGCCACACCACCACGGGCTGTCCCGTCGAGTTTGCTGAGAATAAGGCCCGTCGTGCTGACAGCTTTCGAGAAGGCCTGAGCCTGATTGAGTCCATTTTGACCTGTCGTTGCATCGATCACCAGGAGGGATTCATGTGGCGCATCAGGAATCTGTTTGGCAATCACCCGGCGAATCTTCTCCAGTTCCTGCATTAGGTTCTGCTGATTGTGCAGTCGTCCTGCTGTATCGATAATCAGGACATCGACACCCGCTTTGACGGCGGCTTCACAACCGGCAAAGGCCACAGCCGCTGGATCTGTTCCTGCCGGTTTGGTGACAATGTCACAGCCCAGCCTCTGGCTCCAGAGTGTCAACTGCTCGACGGCCGCCGCTCGAAAAGTGTCTCCTGCGGCCAGTAAAACGGTTTTCCCTTGCGAAGTTAGCAGCCGGGCCAGTTTGGCAATGGTGGTTGTCTTCCCGGTTCCATTCACACCGGCTACAAGAATGACCGTTGGTCGGCTTTCTGAAAAATTCAGCGGCGAAAGTGGCTGTTCCGGATCGTAAGTTGTTGTAGAAGTTCCCTTGAGTATCGATTTGACGGTCGCTCGCACTGTGGCCCACAGTTCATCGACTTTCATCGTGCGGCCCAGATGCTCCTGCCTCAGATCACTCACAATCCGCGTGGTGGCAGCCACCCCCATATCGGTCTGAATCAGTCGAGCTTCGAACTGCTCAAGATGTTTCTCAGACAGAATCTCTCCCGATTTGAAGAGATCGCGAATATCTGTCCGCAGTAGCTGAGATGTCTTTTTCAGCCCGGCTTTTAGCTTGTCGAAGAAACCCATAACCCCAATTCCTTGCCAGAGCCGCTGCAGCGCACTCCTGGCGAACATCGCGACATTGGCGAAACATTCTGAATAGATCTCAAGTCCGGTTCAGCTCTCTCGGCCGGTAAGTTCTGATTTCATCGGCATCGTAACAGATCTGCTCCCGAGCGCCACGCGCTGGCCAGAACTTACCGACCGGTCGTTAACAGAAAACCGGCCTGACGATTCTCAGAACTTCAAGACTTTGAGAAATTGCCACAGATGGTGGCCACTGAATGACAAACGCCTCACGCACCTGGTTCGCGGCAGCAGCTGGCAACCGGCGCAAATATGTCGTGTGGAATTCAGGCGTGAACTTGTCGCAGGCTGGCCATGAGCCGGCCTCAATTTGCAGGAACAATTTGAATGGAGCGGAGGGGAGTCGAACCCCCGACCTCAGCATTGCGAACGCTGCGCTCTCCCAACTGAGCTACCGCCCCGGTCTTGCGTAATCGAATTTTATCTCGTTCGCTCATCGGCGAAAAGGCTCCACCCCATTTTGTCACCCGGCACCGCTCGTTTAGTGGAGTGTGTATGGGTATGAAGAGGCGGTTCAAGAGTGCGGGCGGAGCATTAGGGATAGGGCTCTTTTAATGACTTCCACCGCGCGTACAGTTTCTTCCTTCGCAGTTTGTCGTCCGGGTGCACGGGCTCTCCTGGAAACCCGAGTTCCTCTAACTCAGCAAGAACTATGTCCAGCTTGGCAAAGTTGTGACGTGGAATACTTTGAAAGGACTCACCGTTACAACCGGTCCACTCGACATTCGGCCATTGCATCAACAACCGAAGGGCAGGAGCTATGGGCTCCACGGTGCGCCCCCCGATGCCCACAATGCATCGCCGTGCTGTCGATTTGAGCGGGTACTTATCAATCCACTCCAGGCACTCGCGGTGATTCTTCTCGTCTCCTGCATTCGGAATGAAAAAAATCTCACGGGGTGTGGCCAGGAACCAGGGGGCTAATGTAGCGGGAAGCTGCTGGTGCAGGGACCGGGGGAGCAACGGGCGATCACCCAGGGGCTGCACATGCAGATAGTGCAGACGGGCCTGGTCGATGTACCGCAGCAGGACATAGCGCTGGTAGACATGGTGCAGCACGAAACCTGCGCAAGTGACGAACAGCAGGAAGGCAACCACCTGCACCACAGCCCGCCAATCCTTCCTGTTTCCGGCGAACCCACTCATGAAGGCTACTCCTGATTTCGACGTTCGACATACTCGGCGTAACGATCCTGCACTCGTGAGTCCCAGGTCGGCAATTGTGTGGAATCGAAAATGAGCGTGTTCTGGGAGGTTGGCCATTGCCGGGAGGTGTAGAACCAGGCTTCTCCTGGAATAAGACGGTTTGCGTTGACATCCCAGAACCACTGGCATTTGCGAAGCGTGACCCAGATGCCTCCGGTCGGTTGGTACATCAGAAAGACTTCGAAGTCATCGCGGATTTCCAGGTTTGTATCCTTGGCCTTTAAGCGTACCTCAAGACTGTCACACAGGGAGAGTGTTGCTTTTGTGTAGGATGCGACGGCTTATCTTCCAAAGCCTCCCGAATCATCTCTCACCAGTTCATTTCGATCATCGCCCACCAGCTCATACGTTGTTTCGCCAGGTATAAGAGAGGTGGGTGACCGTGAAACTCGCAAGGCAACGGTGAATCGAAACAGCTTTTCCAGTTCCCTCCAGGCATTTTTTCGGGCGAGTTGGGCGCTTTCCGCCTTATCACCCTCCGTCTTCTGGAGGATCGAGATCTGCTCCCTCACCTCCGGAAACCGCTCTCTTGGAACTCCCTCCAGAATCGTGGGATCTTTTACACATGATGCTATTTCTAAATTAACCCACTCAACGGCGGGCCATGTCATCACTTCCAGAAGATCCGCGTAGGGTCGATAGCCGCATCTATCTGGTATTATCGAGACTCGCAACACCCTGTCCTTGTTGGGAAAATTCTGAATCAGTTGGCTGGTTTCGAAAGTGCCCGGGTTCGTTCCATCTGCTGCCGGGTGGTAATACAAAAATAATCTTTCGATGCGAGACCCTGAGAGTTGTTGAATGGGACTCCGCCATGCCTTGCTGTCGATTAATGGCCAGTCCACATCACCATTGATCGAGCTGAACGACCATTGCTTGAGATACTCTCTGGTCATCCGGTAGCGGCCGTAGGAAACAATAACGGAATAGCTGAACGACAACAGTACGAGACAGGCAAGCGACGCCAAAGTGATCCATATCCATCGTTTCGGACTCCCCGGCATCGCACACCTGTGTTTCTTGAATGAAGTAATGGCTCAATTCAAAAGTTTTTCGATCTCCACAGAATTTAGAATCCATTGAGAAGCTCGGATAATCTTGTAAAACGACAAGCTGCCGGCGATGATCTTCTCGGTCAAAACTCAGTTCTTGCCGGGGGAGAGTTTAATTCGATGTATCTCCTCACCTCTCGATGTGCTTCGGCTAAGGAGTCGTTAGAGGCTTTAGAATTCATGACATTCAGTAGACGCTCCCTGAGGCCGGGGAAATGTTCGCGGGAAAGGTTCTCTCCTGGAAAAAAGAGCGCATTGCACCGGAACGATTCGAGATTGGGCCAACCCAATACCTCCACGATGTCCGCGTAGGGCAGATTGCCGGTCGGAAACGCGATCTCCACATGCGTCACAAGCGACTTTTCCGGGAAGTTGTGAATCGAATGACTGGGCTGTTGATACCCCGGAAACGCATAGCTGCTTGTCAAACTTGATTGCGATGGCGAAATATCTGCATATGAGATTAATAGTTCGTCGCACATACGAGTATTACCCAAGATCGCCAGCGTGGTGTCCTGGAACTGGCCGATTCGTGTCCTCCCGGGCCGATGCTGCTGCGGATGGTAGAGCAGATAAATATGAGGATCTGTCATATAGCTGGTGCTACAATGCCGCACGACACGCCACCGGGCGATGATCCTGCAAACCGCCTCCCAACAAAAACCAGTCAGTGTCAACAAAACCACAGTGGCGATAGCGACGCGGATGGCCTTTTTTTTTTTTTTTCTATTATAGTCACATCGCGAATACGTCATCCCGTCCATCGCGTACCCTCAATTTCTCATCCGGAACTGGATCAGTTCGCTTCAAAGCCGCTTTCCAGTAACAACTGCTGCCGCTTCAATTCCGCCTTCTCGATAGGCAGTTTCCATTGGAAGTCGCACGTGGAGGCGATCCTCTTGTCTTGGCGGCCACCGTCGATGCCGTATTCGCCCGCGAGGATCATTCGATATGCTATCGGCCGGCTGCAATCGAAAATCCTGCCGAGGGGCAACGTCTGACGATGTGTGGTCTTGGCGGGGATGAGGATCGTAGTCAGGCCCGCGTTGTCCTTAAGGCTCTTTCCGAAGCGGGTTTTCTCCACCGCGTGGAGTTCCTTCTCGGGGGTATTGGCAAGCGATCCGTTCGGGAACGCCGACACGACCTGGAGCGAGGTGATCTTGAACTGTATCGGTTTGGCCGACTTGTTTTCGATAGAGATCCTCGCGGCGAAGTCTGGTGGGGTCTCCGTTTCACCGGTGGCAGTAGCAATACTTCCCGTAATCTCCAGATCGAGATTGCCTGTCTTCCAGGAGACTGCCGATTCGGCGGGCTGCGTCGTTTCAACCGGACGCGGTTCTACGATCGTGAAAGGGATGTTGACAATCCGGGTGCCGCAATCGATGTCGACCGAGTATTTTCCTCCAGTGCTCAAGTCCTGTCTCTCGTTCAGCAGAACGGCTCTTGTGAAGGCCTTGAGGTGTGGGTCATAGGTGTCGGCAAACTCGATATCTTGGATCCCGAACTTGGGACTCCACACGCTTGATAGAAGAAAGTCGTGAAGTGCGACGTGGGGAATGGGCTTGCCATCCTCCCCCTTCACAGAAAATCGGAAGAGCTGATGTTGCCACTGGCCTTGAATGGCTTTGGCTTGGGGTGTGCGGCGGTAATGGATTGTGACCTTTACCGGTTCGCCAGTGAAATACTCCCGGCCTCTTTCTGGAGAGGCAATGTGGATTTCGTAGCCGTTCTCCGTGGTGATCCATTCTGGGGCAGGCGCGGCTTCTTGATTGGACTGGGCTTGTACCTCAAATTGACAAATCGAAGCAGCGAGCAGTAATTGACGTAGGATCGTAGCTCTCATCAGTGTGGCTTTCAGTCTGAATTGGAAATGATACGAAAAACCTGAATGCTGTTATTGGCAATACTCAATTACGTTTTTGTTCCTTGCTGTGAGTAAACCTTTCATTCACACGTTTCTTCGACAAAGTTCACATACGGATTTCCGAGTTCACCGAACAAATCCTGAATCGCTCCATCCCATTCCGGTAATTGATAGCTAGAACCTGATGTCACGGAAGGGCTCCGCCACGCCATGCTGTCGATCAATGGCCAGTCCACATCACCATTGATCGAGCTAACGACCATTGCTTGAGATACTCTCTGGTCATCCGGTAGCGACCGTAGGAATCGATGATTGAATAGCTGAACGACAGCAGCAGGAGACAGGTGAGAGACGCCAAAGTGATCCATATCCATCGTTTCTGACTCCCCGGCATCGCACACCTGCCTTTTTGAAAGTAAAGAATCCATCAAGGTAGGACTTC
>JAIXUU010000407.1 GCA_027483405.1 Planctomyces sp.
TGGGAAGCGTTTCTGGATTACCGCTTCGAGGGGATGTTCCTCAGTCGTTTGGAAGTGGGCATGATTCAGCGGTTGACCGAACGGGCCAGTGCGATGAAGTTAGTCCCTCCCTATTCACAAGCAGACTTTTTGGCCGTGCAGGATCCCACATGGGCCGGATTAACGCGCAGTCGAGAGCGTGATGAATGCCTCGAAAAACTGGTCGAGATGGGAATTGTTCAGCCTGCGGTTGAGTAGAGAAATGTAGGGCAGGCTCGTGCCTGCCGGTCAAATTGATCAAGAAATGCAGGGTGCATGCGAATGCACCAATTCTCGCTTCCCTCACGTTCACAACTGTTGAAATACCCATCATCGGCAGGCGGGAGTCTGCCCTACTTGCTACCAATACATGGTGCATTCCGAGGATTGCATGCACCCTGCAAATTGAAGAACATCGCCTCGGGAATTTCAGGTGATCGTTGACCATGCGGCATCCTTATCTCGACATTCCCGAACTGGCAGGGCTCCATGGAAGTGGACCACTGGTTCGTATCCCCATGCAGCAGGATGTCCCTTTTACGGATCGAGTCCGTGCGCTGGTTGATACCACCGAATTTCAGCGATTGGGGCATATCTCACAACTGGGGCTTTCGTCGCTGGTTTATCCAGGAGCCACACACACGCGCTTTGAGCATTCTCTGGGAGTCTTCCAGAATGCACTCGAATACTTGTGGCAACTCGGTCGCGATGAACGTTTCCAGGCGATTGTGACTCCCCGGCATGCCGAGATGCTGCTGGCGGCGGCATTGTTGCATGATCTGGGGCATTGGCCATTCTGCCACCCGATTGAAGATCTCGACCTGCCGGATATTCCCCATCATGAGCATTTTGCGGCTCAGTTTCTCTCACGCGATCGAGAGATCGGGCAGGTCCTGCTCAACCAGTGGAAGATCGAACCCGAAGAGGTGCTCGATCTGCTGGTCAAAATGACCGATGAACCGGCACTCAATCTCTTGAGGTCGATCCTTTCCGGCCCGGTCGATATTGACAAGATGGATTACCTGGAGCGTGACAGCCTGCATGCCGGTGTCCCTTATGGGCGAAACTTTGATCGGCAACGATTGATCCGCTCTTTAGTTGTTAACCAGGCAGGCGATGGGTTGGCAATCAGTGCCAAAGGCCGGACTGCTGCCGAACTGATGGTCTTTGCGCGGTATGTGATGTTCAGTGAGGTTTACTGGCATCATGCCGTCAGGTCGGCGACGTGCATGTTCAGCCGCTCGTTCTATGAACTGAGACATCAGCTCGATCTGGCTGCATTTTTTGAGAAGAGCGAATGGGAAGTGACTCAGGAATTACGGTCCAAAGCCAAAGGCACCATTGTGGCACCTCTGATGGAAGGTGTCTTTGGACCACGGCGGCAATTGCACAAACGTGTGCTGGAATTCAGCGAGCATCAATCACCTGAGCTGTATCGGATGCTGGCCGGCAGGCCCTACGAAGAACTGGTGCAGGTGATGGAGCGGCTGACAGACAGGCTTTCTGCAAAAACTGGTCAGGCATTCGGCCCGACAGATCTATTGCTGGATGCCCCGCCTGTGCATAAAGAAGTCGAGTTTCGAGTGACGATCTGGTCGCCCAAAACGGGCACTTACCAGCCTTTGCAGGAAGTTTCGCCCGTGGTCGATGCTCTGGCGCGAACGCAGTTTGATGATTTCGTCAAACGTGTGCGACTGTTTGTGAAAGCCGATTGGAAACCGATATTGAAGGATCTGGCAGGTCTGGAAGACGAGCTGGCTGCCGCCTCGCGAGCGAGCTAAGTCAGCTTCGATTCACCCCGCATCAAAGGCTTTCTCGGGAGAGGTTTATCTTTGCTTCTTGAGGCGAATGCGAAAGATGGTCCACATGGTGCCATCGGGTTCCTGTTGCCGATTCCACGTGATCTCACCGCCATGACCCGTCGCGATTTCCTGAGCCACAGACAGGCCCAGTCCGCAGCCTTCAGGACGTGTGGTGACAAATGGTTCAAACAGTGTTTTCTGAACATTCGCCGGAGGCCCTGGGCCATTATCACAGACAGAAAGTTCCACTTCGTGATCAGTGGTCAGACATTTGAGAACCACCGTGGGTTTGAACTTTAATGAAGCAGCAAGCTGGTCGCTCGCTTCTGAAGTCCATTCCAGCGAACTGGCGGCTTCCAGAGCGTTGACGACCACATTCGAGAGCATTTGCTCGAGAGCGACGAGATCTCCTTGGACTTCGACTTCCCACGAGCTTGAAGTGGCTTTATGCAAATCAACGTGCCGGTGTCTCGCCAGAGGTTCAATCAGTTGCAGGACTCCGTCTGCCAGTCCATTGAGTCGGATCATGGTCTGACTGGGCGAAACATGGCCCGAGTTTTCGTCTGTGGAGTGAACTCGATCAGGCCGACTGAGTCTCAGAAAGCGATCCAGATACAACTCCATGCGCTGGAGTTGAGCCAGAGCAATCTGCACAGATTCATGATCGCTGGATGACGAATCGCCACGCTCACTGAATTCAAGAGCCATACGAGCCCCGAGAGCGGCATTTCGCAACTGATGAGCAAAGCCTGCCCCCAGTTGCCCTAATGTTCTGAGCTGTTCGCCATGACGAA
>JAIXUU010000132.1 GCA_027483405.1 Planctomyces sp.
GCCAGTGGAGTGGCGATTCAGAACTTCAACCTGATGTATGGCTATCCTGAGACCGACGGCCTGCTGTAACTATTGATTGTCAGGGTTGTTTCGCGCGAAGTCGCGAAGAGTGCGAAGGAAATGGAGAGAGTTCAGGAGTTTATGCATGAGTGCCATGCTTGCGGCTCGGAGCAAGCATGCTGAATCGACTCTGTACACGCCATTGATTTCTGGGTTGGGCAAAAGGTCTTTTCAACAGGATTTTGCGACGAATTAGCCGGGCATCCTATCCGACGATGAATTCTCAGGAGGAGATCTTTTCCTCCAGATTTCTCCTGCCAGGCTGGCCTGATTTTTCAGATGTTCACGAAACTCCTGGGTGGAAGGGAACTGGCCGGATCGTTCGCGCTCAATGGCCCAGATGATGGTCTGGCCGAGCCCGTAAGTTGTGGCAAATGCCAGTGCCGACGACGTGACAGAGCCGACATAAGGAATGATTTTTAACAGCTCCCGCAGACCCTGGCGGGCAATCATTTGTCCGGAGACTGCCGAAACCAGTTGTGCAATCCGCGAACCCGAATATTGATAGCGATATTCATTCGAGATCTGCCAGGCCAGTGCTGCTTGTAATCCCACTACAACAGGGAGATCGAACCACGGGACAGGGATGGCACCAGCCACTGCTGCAGCACTGCTGTAAATCCAGAGTGTCCGCTGCAGCCGGGTGGTGAGATTGGCTGGCAATCCGGCATTGGCACGCTGAAACTGCTGCAGTTGCGAGAGTTGTACCATGGCGGCATCGGGCAAAAGCGAGCAGATATCGCGGGTCAGTTCATGAGCCCCCAGAAATGGGTTCGTAAAGCCGTCTTCGGGCTGTGTGAAATCAATGGTCGCGTGCCCATGGATGAACTGGCCGAAGGTCATCAGTTGCTGCTCGATCGATCGCGCGAGAGCTGATGGCCAGGGAGGCATCTGTGGGGTGTTATTCGACTTCTCGGCTGCCAGCATTTCTACCGGATGATCCTGTCCCGGATAAGCCTCATGCAGATGAGTCAGTACGAGCAGGATGGGGATTTGTGACGATTGCTTACGAATCTGCTGCAGCAGGGCGACCATTTCGGCTTGTGCATGATCCATGGCCCGCACAACGAGCAGAATGAGATGGGCCTCTGTTGCCAGCGATGCGACATCGGGCTCGTGGTCGTAGCCTGCCTCACCCAATCCGCGTGTATCCAGAAAGGTCAGCAGCGGCTTCTCGACCGATGGAAAGTCGTAGCGGTTGGTACTCCTGGTTTGCGGTCGAAAACCATTCCCGATCTCGGCGGTTGTCGATTCGGTGAGATAGCGGATGATCGAGGTCTTCCCACTGCCGGTTTTTCCCAACAGCCAGAGGACTGGAGTGGGAAAATCGACTGGTGGTCGATCAGATTTTGTTTCATCAGCCTCTGGAATGATGCTCTCGACGGGTGCTTTCTTCCAGAATTTCCAGAAGGGGGCCATCAGTCACCTCGTGTCGATTTAATGAGCTGGCTGATCGTCTTGAACTGTGGTGCCTTCGAAGACTGGCACCATTCGAACAGAACAGATTCGGTCGAAACGATGATGGCACCCGCCTGCATCATTCGCTGAAGTGCCCAGTGGACATCTTCGGGGCGATAGCTGCCAGTGGCATCGTAAGGGATAAAGACCTGATAGCCCTGGGCCAGCAGGTCGAGTGCTGTCTGGAGAATGCAGATATGCGATTCAATCCCGCACAAGACGATTTGCGTTCGCTCGACGGTGGCTTCGTCAGCAGGCTTCCAATTGAGGGCTGACCAGCCACTGAATTCAAATTTGGGAAGCACTTGAGTGCATGAGCTATGCAGGCTTTCGATGGTTGAGCCCAGCTTTTCCGGGTACTGCTCAGTGGCGATGATGGGTAGGGGCCAGCAGGCTGCGGCCTGCACCAGAACTTCGACCCGACGAACGATTCGTTCCGACTGATGAATGACGGGTAACAATCTGGTTTGCAGATCGCAGACAATCAGCGTCGATAAACTCGCCTCGAGTGACAAGGGGGGATTGCGAATTGTCTCGACCATGGAAGCGGCATCCTTAAAGTGTGGCCGTGTTCGGACCGACAGAGACAGTGGATGTCAACCGGAGTGGGAACTCGCGAATGACACTTTGCAGATCATCCATCGTCACCTGATCGAGTGCCGCCAGTTCATCGTCGAGAGAACGGTATTCCAGTCGGGAGTGCCAGTTCTGACCAATCGCCAGCATGCGGTGCATCGGTTGCTCGCCGCGCGAAACCAACCTTGTTGCCAGCAGATTGCGTGCCTGCTCCATCTCCTCCACAGTGAATGGTTTGGTATCGAGTTCTTCGAGCACTTTGCGAACGGCCTGCCAGTTGTCTTCGGCAGCTTCGGGATCGCAGCAAAGATAAGTGAGCCATGTGCCACAACCTTGATAGTCGCTGTAAGAAATCTCGGCGATATCTGTTAAGCCCGGGTCAACCAGCTCCCAGTAGAGGCGGCTGTTCGAATCGTCTCCGACAATAATCGAGACCATCTCGGCGGCATATCGAAGTCGATGGCACGAATCCGGTGCCGGAGAGATCGACATGATGTGCTGCTGCTGGAGAGCCGGTTTCGTGATGACGACTGTTTGTGCTGCTGGAGAGGCACAGCGACAAGGATGTGCGGTTTCCCCTGCCGGCCAGTGACCGCACTCTTTGGCAGCCAGTTCCAGAACCTGATCCCAGTCAAAATTCCCGGCGATAACGAGCGCGATGTTCCCTGCCAGGTAATGCTCGCGATGATAGGTCTTCATCTGCTCAGCCGTCAAAGACTGAATGCTCTGCGGAGTCCCGAGAATAGGTTGACCCAGGGGATGCTCGCGGAAATGCAGCTGCATGACATGGTCATAGGCGACGTAAACCGGTTGATCGGCATACTCGGCGATTTCTTCCAGAATGACCTGTTTTTCAGTGGTGAAGTCGTCTTCGCGCAGGCTGGGGTAGAGGATGGCCGCCTGTAACGGGAAGACCGTTTCAAAGTATTCCGGTAAGACGGCAGCATAGAAGGTGGTGACTTCTTCACCGGTGGAAGCGTTGTAGTTGCAGCCAAGATCGTCAAACAGTCGGTTGACCATCTCGGCTGGAAGCTTGTCGGTCCCTTTGAAGACCATGTGCTCGAGAAAATGACTGACACCACTTTCGCAGGCATGATTTTCGTCGCGCGCACCGGTATGCACAAAGAAGCCAAAGGCGACACTCTGAGCACTGGGGCGATGCTCGCCCAGAATTGTCAGACCGTTGGGAAGTGTGGCTTGCTGGAGCATGGGCTTCTGCCGGTTAAACGTAGCCATAGAATAACGTCGATATTCAAAACTTGGGTGCAGGCACAGATTGAAGGGAAGTCCGGGTGGTTCGCCATCCGTTAGAAACTTGTCATTGAACCATGTTGTTAACCAGCGGTTGGGGGCCAACCGTCAGAATCTGAAGATTCGCCAATGGCCAGCGATCGAGATAGGCGAGGAGATCTTGAACTGTCAGATCTTCGATCTGCTGCTTCAGGCTTTGCAAAGTACGGACGTAACCCAGTTGATACCAGTCTCGCGCAATTGAAGCGGCCCGGGAAGATGTTGAATCTTGTGCCATCACAAGTGAACTCTTGGCAAGAGCCTTGCACCGGGACAGTTCTTCCTCGGCAATACCCAGCTTGAGTCGCTGAAGTTCCGCTAAAAGAACATCGAGGGTTTCCTGAGCCCGCTCATTCTGACTGCTGGCCGAGCAGATCACCCGGGCGGCCCCTTTGAGTGAATGCAGGTTGGCACTGACCGAATAACAGAGCCCCCGCTTCTCACGAACTTCGGTAAACAACCGCGAACTCATCCCCCCGCTCAAAATACTCACAATGGCCCAAGCTTTGAGATAATCCGGGTGGGTGGAGTCTGCTGCCGGGTAGGCAATACCGATCTGTGTCTGCTGAGATTCATGCGTTAAATGATCATAACCACCTGTGGTCGGAGGAAGTGGTGGTGCGGTGATCTCGCCAGGTTGCCAGTCGCCCAGCAGCTTCTCGAGTGTGGGGAGCAAGTCACTCAGTTCTAATGAGCTGGCA
>JAIXUU010000477.1 GCA_027483405.1 Planctomyces sp.
GAAGGCATGTCTGACGTGGGTCAGATGAAGACTTCAGAACCTAGTGATTGATAAAGACCACGCCCCTGCGCAAAGCCTGCGGGGCGTGCCACACGTCTACAGCTTGCAACAATGGCGTAGGGTACCTAGGCGTGGGTCATACGCATGGCGCGGCTACTTGTCGTCGTGCAGAGACACAACGACCCGGTCACCAGTGGGCCGGGCCACCCTTGGCAGCATCCGAGGGTTATGCCACTTAGCAATAATTCATTGAGGCAATCTGCTGAAGTCTTGAGGGGGATCATTTCCCCTTCTTGCCCCCCTGCTGCCAGATGATCGGCCAATCGGCAGAGTCCGTGCGGGCGGTGGCGAGATAGGCCGAGATTTTTGCTGCGATTTCGGGATGTTCGGCAGCGACATTGGTTTTTTCAGCGGGATCAGACTGCTGATCGTACAGCCGGAGGGGTTGATCCGGGCCACCTTGTCGAATTCCTTTCCAGCGACCTTGATAGAGGGCTGCCTGGCGGAAGCCCCCCTCATGAAACTCCCAATAAAGAAATTCATGCGACTGCTGCTGTTCCGGCTGGCCCAGGAGCGTGGGCACCAGACTGATGGAATCGCAGTTCGGTGGTGTTGATGTGCCCGCCAGGTCGGCGGCAGTCGCCATCCAATCGCCAAAATAGCCGACGTGGCCACTGGTGGAATTGGGGGCAATTTTTCCCGGCCACCACGCAATGAAAGGGACACGAATCCCACCATCCGTCAGGCTGCGTTTAATGCCACTATATGAGCCGCTGGGCTGGAAGCGGCTCAAGTTGTGATTGCTTTCGTTATGCGGGCCATTATCGCTGGTGAAGATGACCAGTGTGTTCTCAGCGAGGTCGTTCTCCTTAAGAACCTTGAGAAGGCGGCCCACATAGCTATCCATCCGGGTGATCATGGCGGCATGGCCTTGATCGGCGGCTGGCCAATCCTGTCTGGCGTAGTCGCCAAGATCGGGAACTTCCGTGCCATTCTTCAATGTACCGTTACGTTCGTTGTTGGCATGGGGAACCACCATGCTCCAGTAGAGAAAAAATGGTTTCTCCCGATGAGTTTCCACATAACGGACGGCTTCATCAGCGAAGAGATCATCACTATAGGCGAGAGGCTCTGTCGCATATCCCCCACCCTTCTGACCCACGGGAACAATCTTATTGGGCAAGGTGACGCGTGATTCATTTCTCCAGAGAAAATCGGGGTAATGATTGTGGGCATGCACCTGATTGAGATATCCGAAGAACTCATCAAAGCCCTGTTTTGTGGGAATTCCGGTCGAGGCTGCCCCTTGATCGCCCAGCCCCCATTTGCCGACGAGTGCCGTGTGATAGCCCGCCTGCTGAAGAACTCTGGCCACGGTGATATCGTGCTCTCGCAGGGCCTGGGCGGCTGGGTTTTTGTCTCCCGCATTGCCGCGGACACGGGTGTGTCCATGGTGCTGGCCAGTCATGAGCACACTACGTGATGGGGCACAGACCGTCGCACCAGCATAGAACTGCGTGAAGCGCATCCCTTCCCGCGCCATATGATCGATGTGAGGCGTGGCAATGACTTTCTGCCCATAGCAGCCGAGTTCGCCATATCCGAGATCATCGGCCATGATCCAGATGAGATTGGGTGGGCGTTTGCTGCCCGCTTTGGCCACTAGTTCCTGGGCATGCACCGGCTGCCTGAGGGAGATGAAGATCATCAACGCCAGTAAAAATGCGAAAATCTTGGGGTTGGGCATCAGAGTACTCCGGGAGTTCAGCAGTGGATCGGCATGGATTTGAGATTTGTTTTTTCTGGTAGAGAGTACATCATTTTCCGCAGGGATGGACAACCGGCAATTGAGCTGGAGAAAAAGAGCCTCACATTGTGCCAGTGGAAAGTCGGGTGCTGTGGTATGATCGCGATTTATGACAGAGAAGTTTCTGGTTGAGATTGTGACGACGGGGATGGATCATGGGACTTTACCGCGAGATCAGGCGAGCGGTACGGCTGACAATTCGACATCTGCCGCTGATTGGTCATCGCTCGAATTCCTCTCATCCACAGCCAAAATCGAAGCGGCCGCGAATTTACGAATGGATGCTGTTCTATCCCGTGAAGTATCCGGTAGGCCGCTGGAATCCGCCGGGGCTCGTCAGGCAGGATGTGTGGATAGAATCGAAAGATGGTACGAAGCTGCACGCGTGGTACTGCCCCTGTGAGAACCCGCGAGCGGTGATTCTGATTACGCATGGGAATGCGGGAAACATTGCTTATCGCACGGAATGGCTGACGATTCTGCAGCAGCAGTTTCGAGTGACCACGCTGATGATTGATTATCGTGGATATGGCCGCAGTGAAGGTGTGCCGACTATTGAAGGTGTGATTGAAGACAGTCAAGCGGCCCGCACGCGAGTAGCAGAACTGGCTGGTGTGAATGAAGCCGATGTGGTGCTGATGGGTGAGTCTCTGGGTGGTGCGATTGCGATTCAACTGGCACGCATGATCACTCCGCGGGCGTTGATTGTGCAGAGTTCATTTCGCTCGTTACAGAATGTGGCGTGGCAAAATTATGGCCCACTGGCCTGGGTGATCCCGGCATCGAAACTCAACTCCTGGCGAGCGATTGGCGAGATTCACTGCCCGATCCTGATCAGCCATGGAGCTCAGGATCGACTGATTCGCTGGAAATCGATCCGGAAGCTGGTGGCGAAAGCTCACGCTCAAGCCCGGTTTATTCTGCTGGACGAAGTGGGACACAACGACTGGATCACGCCAACTTATCTGGCAACTTTGGAAGAGTTTTTCAGTGCTCTGGAAAGGACCGGAGCCAAGCCTGCTCCCAGTTCCTACGCGGATGCACTGTGATATCTTCTGGACAGGGATATCTGCTGGACAGAGATATTTACTAGACAGAGTGAGTTCGTCGATTTGACTGTAATGATCACGACAAATAGACCCCCAAGAGGAATTCAATGATGTGGCAACAATGGGTTTGTTGGACGGGAATGCTCTGTGGAGTTTTTGCTTGGTGCGGAGGAAATTTATCAACAGCCCATGCGGCTGAACCGGTCTCATTGTTTGATGGAAAATCGTTCGCAGGGTGGGAAGGTGACACGACAAAAACATGGCGATTGATCGATGGCGTCATTGTGGGAGGGTCGCTCAAAGAAAAGGTTCCCCGCAATGAGTTTCTGGCCTCGAAAAAAAGCTACGGGAACTTTGAATTGAGGCTGAAGTACAAACTTGAAGGTGAAGAAGGATTCGTGAATGGGGGTGTGCAGATTCGTTCGGAGCGTATTCCTGATCATCACGAGATGATTGGCTATCAGGCCGATATTGGCCAGGGGTATGACGGGGCTCTTTATGACGAGAGTCGGCGGAACAAAATGCTGGCTAAGCCGACGGCTGAAGTTCTGGCCAAGTCATTGAAGAAAGGCGAATGGAACGATTACCGCATCCGATGTGAAGGCCCGCGAATTCGTTTGTGGCTCAATGGTGTCGAAACAATCGACTACACCGAAGAAGACGCCAAGATCCCACTCGCAGGACGATTGGCACTGCAGATTCACGGTGGCGGCGTGGCGGAGATTCGCTTTAAGGACATTTTCATCGAAGAATTGCCTTAATGGCGTGTGGACTCCAGTTTGTCAGGTAAACGTGGAGCTGGTGCATTCCATAAGAACTTCATGCACCCTACTTGAGATCAGAGAGAAGACCCTCACCCTGCCCTCTTCCACGCAGATATGGGCGGGGGTTCCAGAGGCTGAAGAAAGTTCCAGCGCAACAAAAGGCTTTAGGGTAGAAGAGCATCGCTCGGCGCGCCTCGCGGATGAGATGTGTGATTTCACCTGCGATCCGGAAGATGTTTTTCCATCTGCGGCTGATTCGGAGCCGTAACGCTGGAGGATGTCGAAAGACAAGCTCCAGTATGAGAGGCTGTTGCGCTCTCATCTCGAATTCGAGAGACCGATGCTGATCTCTGGTTTGATGCCTTTTGACTGACGGAATGATGGAAAGGTGACTTTCGATCAATCGGCAAGCCTGAGAATCAGACGCGCCTGAATATGGCGGCTGGTAGTGATCAAGTGAATTGCCAGTCACAGTTCAGGTTGCAGAGACTGGTGGGCCAGGTGCATTCAAACAGCACGTTGAGTTCCCGAAGGTGACTTCGCGGGATGACTCTCTGGTTGCGCTCCGATCCTGTGGCGGATGTGTTTTTTCAAATTTTCATTTCAATGAGCCCGGTGGTGACTGGTGACAGTTGCTGCCGGGTTTTTGTTTGGGGAGGGAGTCATGTTGAGAAAGAGCGGCCTGGTTGTTGAATCTGGGTAGGAACTCCCAATAACCACAGTGAGGCTAGCCGCCGATCTGCCGGAGCGTGGAGAGAGAATAGATTCCTGAGGAATGGCCATCGCTGAAGGAAATGGCGTAGGCGTAGTTGCCAACGGCGCGAAATGAAGTGGGTTTGATGGGGAGTGTTTCCGCTCGATCAATGACCGCCAGTAAGTTAGCAGGCTTTGCCGCCTCGACTGGCGTGGGCTTTTCCCGCTCGACCTGACAGACAGCACAGGGACACTTTCGGCGAAGATCGCTCCAGGA
>JAIXUU010000221.1 GCA_027483405.1 Planctomyces sp.
CACCGCCGCTGTAGAGGACTGCCATCCGATCAGTCCCCAGGACGAGGAGATCCTGCTGATGATCGCCATTAAAATCGCCGGTCTTGAACTGCAGGAAAGGGAAGTCTCCCATGTCGATTTCCTTCCAAGCCACCAGACCCTCCGGTGCCTGGCGATAAACACGCAGTTTGCTCAACCCACCGTCATAGAGCACAACTTCCGGCCCCGGCTGGCCATCGAGTTCAATCGTTGTCCCTCCCATCAGTCGAGCGTTGGATTCGGGAGCCGTGTATTGCATCACAATCTGCCACCCCTTGGCCTGGTCATAAGTCACAAACCGCACCAGGTTATCCTGCGAAATCAGCAACCCCTTAGCGTTGCCGAACTCGGCAATTGAAGTTCCCACCGCCCCTGCCATACCCGGGCCTAAGGGGCCTGTCGAGTTAATCTCTGTCACCACGCCCTGATCGCCGAAACTCAGCACAACAGGCGACTTTCCTGCACCCTGAAAGACGAGCAGTTCCGACCGATTATTCCCCGTAAGATCACCTGCAAGCATCCCTTCGGCACGCCCCTTGAGTGGTACGGTGTAACTCTCCTGATCTCCGAATTTGAAGGGCACGAATTTTGTGCCGTTATGTGTCAGTGCTCGCAGCTTGCTCGAGTTATCTCGACCACTTTTGCTCGCTTCGAGAAACAGCAACTCGACCTGACCATCGCCATCAAGATCCGCCATTTCCAACGCGACTGGCTCAGTATCAATCGAGATCAACTCCGGGAAAGGAATCCGGTCATCCCGGAATGAAGTGAGTCCCAGCGATTTTTCAGCCACACTCTGCACGATCATTTCAAGGCCGGGTACGCCATCAACATTCGCCAATCGAATCTGATCAGCACCTTTAAGCGACGGCCAGCCAGTTCCCAGATCGAGCCCGAAGCGAGGATCCTGCCGAAAGAGCAATACGCGCGAAGCGGCTCCATCGGAGACGAGAATGTCTGTCAGTCCATCCTGATCGACATCACCAATGGCAACTGAGCGATCTTTGGCCGTTCCCCCCGGGCCAAAACCAAACTGCACCAGTCGATCCGGAAGTTCGCCGGCTTTGCGTGCTTCCATCTCGATCTTCGATAAGCGAATCCGGCCATTTCGAGAATCAATCGTGACAATTTCATTCCCGGGGTGGGCATCGATATTCGCTAGCGTCACAGAGCGGGGACGATCCAGATCAAAGAGAAACTCGGCTCCAAGAGTTTTGTTCCCGCGACCAAAGCGAACGCCCAGTTTGCGGTTGTTTCCTTCACCGGCTAAGTAGACCAGGTCAGCGAAGCTGTCGCCGTTCAGATCAGAAATCTGCACCAGACCCATCTTCTCAGAAGTATTGAGCAGCTTCTGCACGGGTGCCATCTGCCCCGAGGCCAGTTGCAGAAACAAACTCGTTTCTCGCTCTCCGAGAACGACCAGATCTGTCCGGTCATCCTGATTCAAATCACCGGCAGCGAGCGACCACGATGCTGTACTCATATCCGCCACACGCTGCTCGAACTTCCGGTTCCAGGTTCCTTTCTCGGGCTGGTAAAGAATGACCAGCTGGTCTGGTGCACCCAGGTAGGCAATATCTGTCCGGCCATCTTTGTCAAAATCGCCTGTCGTCAATGACAGAATTTCATGATCCACGGGCAACTTGACGTGTTCAAACAACGAGCTTTGCTGCACTTTATTCACTTCGCGCGAAGCCACAGCATGGGGTGTCGTTTCCTTGCGCTGGAGCAGCAGATCGATCCGGTTGTGGCTGTTATCGACAGCCAAAAGATCGATCAAGCCGTCATGATTCACATCAGCCGAGTGAAGAAACTTCGAGCGATCCTCGAGTTTCATGACTTCCAGCGGACCAAATCCGTAGTAACCAGCCAAACGGGAAGATTCTTCCGTCATTTGTGCAGTGGCGATCGAACAGAACTGCACAGCAGCGAGGACAAAACCCGCACACTTCCAGGAACCTGCCATGTTTGGAGATCGAGTTATCAATGTTCTGCTGCCATGAATGATTGCCTGGAGCATTGCTTCCATTTCCCTCTGTATCATCACGCAACCTGAGAGCCTCTTCAGGCACCAGGTTTATGCGAAGACTTCAAATGTCATGTTGAGAAACTTGGTTCTCCGCCAGACGAGGTTCGTCAATCAATGAATCGACGATGAAGTCGCTGGAGATTCTCCAATGTGAATTCCTTCACATTGTTTGTACTCCCCGCTCGAAGTGTCGGCAACAATCACCTGAGCAATCTCTCCCGCCGCATTCAGGAATCCGCGATTTCCACTCACACGAACGCTGTGGATTGTTGCCACCCAGGTCGTCTGGAAAAAAGTCCCTGAACTCGCCTCCCGCTTGACGCATGGGATTGTGGCTCATAGCTTCCTGAGAAGTATTTGCTGCGCTGCCGGGAAACGATATGCGGGTTGTGATACGGATTCTCGAAGGAATGGAACGAGGTGAGGTCTTTCACGACCTGACCCTGCCCTGCACTGTTGGTCGAGAAGAAGAGAATGCGGTTCAACTGAATGATGACCGCATCAGTCGCTTTCACTGCAAACTGCAGGAAGATTCTGGCCGCGTCATTTTGACCGATCTCGACAGTACCAATGGGACGCGAGTGAATGGCCGGGCTGTGCAGATGCATGTGCTGCAGCCGGGCGATCTGATTATGGTGGGCCGATGTGTCCTGCTTTACGGCGATGTCCCACCACCGGCAGTCACTCTGGCGACCAGCAATCAGGGAGCCCCTGAGACGCGCATTGGGCTGACCGATCCCGGAGATTCCGGCGATCTCGAATTCTCGATTGCGACCGATTTTGAAATGGGCCGCAAACCCATGTTCCCTCAAGGCCGCCCGGAGTTACCACTCGATCTGAAAGGGCTGCAGCGCGTTCAGTTAAACGATCTCATTGCCTGGATTCACGACGAACTCGGGAGTGTGCTGCAGAACGCGAGTGAACAGTCATCTGCGATGACAGGTCTCAGGCAATTGATCATTCCGTGGGCTCAGCGTGAGCGACTGATTGAACTGGAAGCATCGCTGGCCGACATTCTGCGCCGACTATCCAGCAACGACACAGTTTAATGCTGGAGGCTCTGGATGCACGCAATGGATGCGGCCAGTTAGAGCTCTGTGTGCCATACTTACTCTGTGTGCCATGCTTGCAGCTCTGGGCAAGCACGTCTTCGCAACCAACACGGCGCTAGGCTTTCGTGGGAAATCTGCGCTGGTTGAGTCTCTATAAAACAGCAAAGGGCAGCCATTCCAGGATGGCCGCCCTCTGCTCGCTGTAACGTTGCTGCCCGGCTGATCGACTTTCATCAATCAACCGCCACCAGTTCAAAAGAACTGAGGCAAGAGTGCTTCCTGTAGAGAACTACAAGAAACTTGGCAGCCTTGTGTGCATAAAAGTGAAGTCAATTGCCTTGAAAGTGAAACAGGTCATGCCGAGAGATGGGGCTGGGCGTCGATTCGATGAAGCATTGGGAACGCCCATGCCACATATCGAATCTGGGCTTGCCGAATTCTGCTGCCCGTAACACTCGATTCAGGACTGATGGTCGATTTTGCAATACGACCTGCCTGAACGCCTGAAACCTCACCCGCAGGTGAGCTTCAAGATTTACGGAGCTGGTGTCGGAGCGGGAGCTGCCTTCTTGACTGTCTTCTTGGCAACAGCCTTCTTGACAGCCTTCTTGGCAACAGCCTTCTTCGCCACAGCCTTCTTGGCGACGGCCTTCTTGGCAACAGCCTTCTTAGCGACGGCCTTCTTGGCAACAGCCTTCTTCACGACGGCCTTCTTAACGGCGGCTTTCTTCTTGGCCACTTGCTCTTCCTCCAAAAAAGAGAACTGTCGTGACCATCCTTCCCGCTGGCTTACCGGGCATCATGCGGAGAAAGGCGGGTCACATAAAAACTGTTCGTAACCGACTGCCAACCTTGGCGAGTCGAGTAACGTCATCATCAACCTGCTTCGCTGATCACGATTGTTGTCGTGTTGTTCGCGACCTTGGCAGAGGTCATCTCACTCACTTGACAACGAGCATGTTGATCACAACATCACTGAACTGGCGACATCGTATGAATTCCTTGAAATTCTTCAAGCCAATTATCTGCTTACAGCACTCAAAATCTGTTGAATTCTGAAAGGTTTTTACAACCTGCTCTTCATGGCCAGCTACAAGCCTGCCTTTCATCGACCTTCATGCATCACATCAAGACCATGCAGATCACGTCTTGAACACAACGATCACAGGGGACATGGCCACTCGACAAAACCCGATTGCATCGACTGCTGAAGAACCCCTGGCTCTGGCTTCATGAACCTGGTCACATCATGAGCATCGCTGAGTCATGTCTTAAAAAGGCCTGAAAAACAGGCGTTTTTTTAATGTCTGTCAGATACACCCGCATGATCATCAGCCATCTTGCACGGCCCATGACAACATCCCCTGCTCGAACGAAGAGATGTTCCATGATGATGCACTCATCCCTCGCGCGATCATGCTCCATCATCTGCGAGACGGGTTCGACGCGATCATCGGCCATCACTCACGAGCAGCCTTCAGCATCCCTCATCTCGAAGCGAAAAAATTTATGAGAACATCAGACTTTTTAATCGTTCAGTTCGAGTCATGCCCTCAGTCGATGTGCCTGGGCGACCTGATCTCGACGGAAGAGATCTTGAATCGCCGCCAAAGTTCCATCACCGCGCTGCACCATGAGAGATGAACATGGAAAGGTTTTCGCTATTTGTTCGACGTGTCGCTGGAGACTCGAAGACCCTCTCATGAGGACCTGGGCGATGGTTCCTTACCCCTTCTCCCATTCCGAAGGGAGAAGGCCGGGATGAGGGGAACTCGCACGTATCAGGCGAGCAATCAACCAGCGGCTACATCGCAGAACGCTCTTAATCTCAGGCCACTGATTGTCAATCAGCGCTCCAGCGAAACCGTTAATGACATTTTCAAATCGCTGGAAAAGACCCTCACCCTTCCCTCTCCCACGCAGACGCGGGCGAGGGTTCCATAATTGGCCACCCAACACCCAACTCCCAACAATCAGACACTTCAGCAGGAGCGAGCGTCTTCGCAGAAGCGCTGCATGTGAGCAATACTCTCCCGGGCAATCACTTCCGCTCCCGGGCTGTAATCGAAAACTTCCACACTCACCCACTTCGAATAGCCCGACTTGAACAATGCATCAAAAATCGGTGCAAAGTCGGTCGTCCCCATCCCAGGGCCCAGTAGATTGGCATCATTCCCATGGAAATGAGACGTATAACTGGCGTACTTCATGATCAACTGATCAATCGGCGTCGGCTCACTGAGCATCGCCTTCACATCCTGATGCAGTCGGATCCACGGCGAGCCGATCTGATCAATCAGCGCGACCGCCTCGCCGCAGGTGTTGAGAAAATTGGTCTCTTTGGGAGACAGCGGTTCCAGGCACAACGTCACCCGGGTCTCAGCCAGAACAGGTTCAATCGCTTCCAGCACTTCGCGAGCATGCTCCATGCCCGTCTCTTTCGTCATTCCCACTTCCAGTTGCCGCTGCTGTGGTGAACCCAGCACGAGAATCTGGCCACCCAGATCGGCACACCCTCGGGCCAGCTCCGCCAGATAAGCCGCCGTCTTCTGACGAACTGCGGCGTCTTTGGTCGTGAGATGAAATCCTTCGGTCTTCGCCAGCAGCCAGTGCAGGCCAATAATCGAAAGACCATGAGCCTGAGCCACCCGGCGGTATTCGGCCCGCTGCCCGCTGCTCACATCCGTGATCCGTGGAGCCAGCGTAAATGGTGCGACTTCCAATCCTTGATAACCCAGCTCTGCCGAGAATGCGCACTGACGCTCCCAGCTCCAGCCTTCGTACAGTTCTTGGCAGATTGCAAATCGCATGAATGCCTTCCGGAATGACAACACGCCCTCAAAACGATCACTCAAGGGCCAATAAAAAACATCTTCTCTCGAACTCGTAATCTAGTCGAGAGCATCCCTTCGATGAAAGAGAGGTTCACCCGGCAATCGACAAACCTCCTTAAGCCAATGGCGCCGGCCAACCCAGAAGCCGGAGTGCATTCGCAGTCGTTGTCGTCGCCAGTTCGTGTCGATCGATTTGCCTCGCATCGGCAAGCTTACCCAACGTGTAACGGACATGAGCCGGTTCGTTCCGTTTTCCGCGCAGAGGAACCGGAGCCAGATACGGCGCGTCGGTCTCAATCAGAATCCGGTCGAGAGGTGCTTCTGTCGCCACAGCCAGGAGTGCCTCGTTGCGTTTGTAAGTGATCATCCCGGAAAACGACAGATACAAACCCAGCTCCAGACATTGCCGGGCTGTCTCGGCACTTCCTGCAAACGAGTGCATCAGGCCACACAGCGGAGCAATCCGCGACATCTCTTCGAGTAACAGCAGCGTTTCAGGCTCGGCATCCCGGCAATGGACAATAAAAGGCTTCTTCACTTCCCACGATAGCTCGATATGTCGGCGGAAATAATCCTGCTGCAACTCGATGGGTGTCTGCTTCCAATACTGATCCAACCCCGTTTCACCCACAGCCAGCACCAGCGGATGGCACGCCAACTGGCAGATCTCGCTCCAGTCAGTGGGCTGAGTCCCTGAGCAGTAATTCGGATGAATCCCCACAGCAGCCCGCACGTGAGACTCCCGCTCGGCCAGTTCAATCGCTCGCTGGCTGCTGGCCAAAGTCGTGCCAATCGACAGCATGCGCGTGACACCCAGGGCAATCGCCCGCTCGATCACATCGTCCCGCTCATTCAAAAAGGCATCTTCATCGAGATGGCAATGTGTATCGAACAACTCATCCATGGAATTTCAGAACACCCGATTGAAGGTCGCGGCACTGCCCGCACACTCGCTCGTTAAAACGATCAGCACGCCTTGTCAGAACTTTGCAAGACAACATCTTGGAGCAATCACTATCTCCAACTGTCATCCGGATTGCAAAAGAACCACCCGCCAGCTCTTTCAGGGACACTCTAGCCCAAGTAGGGCAGGCTCCCGCCTGCCTTCCTGACTCTCCTGGCCTTTGTGCTCTTCGCGACCTTCGTGGTGAATCAATAACATGCCCTGCTCACACCCTCGAAAAAGCATCTCCTCTGAAACCCTCGCCCACGTCTGCGTGGGAGAGGGTGGCACGGAGTGCCGGGTGAGGGTCTTTTCCAATCGATATGCAGCAGCCACCAAGACTTCCGCAGGAGCGCCAATTGTCACAGGTAGCCAAAGATCAAAAGCACGCTGCGATGAAGCCGCTCGTGAATCGCACGCCCCATACGTGCGAGTTCCGCTCATCCCAACCTTCTCCCGCCGGAACGGGAGAAGGAGCAAAAAACCCTCGCCCACGTCTGCGTGGGAGAGCGACTGTGTTGAATTTCAAGCGATAAAGGGTGGCACGAAGTGCCGGGTGAGGGTCGTCCCGTTCGATGTGCAGCAGTACAAGAGGCATCTGCAGGGAATGATTCTGTTGCAGTCTGATGAATGGACTCTCAGAATTCACTCAGACCTTTTCCAGACCAGTTCTCTGTTTTGTATATGTTCAGACTCGGTAAGCGAGTTTCTGAACGAGTCCCTGACCGGTCGAAGATCCCGGTCGGCTTGCGTTCCTTCCCGCTGGCTGACAGTCTGTGAGTCATATCACTGTCAATGCTCTTCCTTAGATAATGGTCCTTGGCGATGTCTGCAGATCAACCCGGTATGTCACTTCCCCGTTTCAAAGTCGGAAGCCATGAGCTTTCTTCCCGACTGATTGTCGGCACAGGCAAGTACACCACCTTTGAAGAAATGCGCGATTGCCTGGCTCTCAGTGGTGCCGATGTGGTGACCGTCGCGGTGAGGCGTGAGCGGTTGGTCGATAAAGAAGGCCGCAACATTCTCGACTTCATTGACCTTAAAAAGACCACCATTCTGCCGAATACGGCCGGTTGCTTTACAGCCGAAGATGCAGTTCGTACGGCCCGGCTGGGGCGAGAGATTCTCGAAGGGCTCGAAAACCCCGGTGCAAGCTGGGTCAAACTCGAAGTTCTGGGAGACAAAAAGACGTTGCTCCCCGATCCCATCGCCACCGTGGAAGCCACGCGTCAGCTGGTGAAAGATGGCTTTGAAGTGCTGGTCTATACGACCGATGACCCGATCACGGCCAAACGGTTGAAAGACGAAGGGGCTGTTTCGGTTATGCCGGCGGGTTCGCCGATTGGCAGCGGGCAAGGTGTGCTCAATCCCAACAATATCCGTATCTGCCTCGAGTATCTTAAAGAGAACGACCCGGATTACCCGGTGATTGTCGATGCGGGAGTGGGGACAGCGAGCGATGTGGCCTTTGCCATGGAGTTGGGTTGCGATGCCGTGTTGCTCAACACAGCGATTGCGAGCGCTGCCCAGACACGGGAGATGGCCGTGGCGATGAAGCTGGCCTGCCAGGCGGGTTATCTCGCAGCGCGGGCCGGGCGCATTCCCCGTAAGCTGTATGCGACAGCCTCGAGCCCGGAAACCGGATTGATTTCTCCCGCAGTGCGGGGTTAACCGTTCACATTCTGAGAGACGGTCAATCGATGATTGACATACTGAACTCACACGCTGTTGCTCAATCGATGGAAAACGCGACATGTCCGACGTAGTGGAAATTGATGGTGTCTCACTGCATCTCTCTTCGCCCGATCGCACGCAGGAGCAGTGGATTGGTCAACGCGAAGTGCTGATGCAGCTTCTAGCCTGCTGGCTGGTGGTCGACGATCGCGATCTGCCGCTTTCTCCCCGCCTGATTGGTGCCCCCGGGATTGGCAAAACCACTCTGGCTATTGCGGCAGGCCGGCAGCGCGGACAGGAAGTCTACATCTATCAATGTACGGCCGATACCCGGCCCGAAGACCTGCTGGTGACACCTGTCCTCGCAGAAGACGGGAGGATTCGCTACCACGCTTCGGCCCTGGTCACAGCCATGATTCGTGGAGGCGTCTGCATTCTCGATGAAGGGAACCGCATGAATGAGAAGTCGTGGGCCAGTCTGGCTCCGCTCCTCGATCATCGCCGGTATGCGGAATCGATTGTGGCAGGGATTACCATTCAGGCTCATCGCGATTTTCGCTGCGCAGTGACCATGAATGAAGACGAATCGACCTTTGAGATTCCCGATTACATTCTCAGTCGTCTGCAACCCACGTTGACTCTAGGCCATCCGGCTCGTGAGGATGAACTGGCGATCCTGCGCTATCATCTGCCGTTTGCTGCCGAGGATATTCTGAACCTTACAGTTGAGTTTTTGCAGCAATCGCACGGATTGAAGCTCGACTTTTCAACGCGCGATGGAATCAACGTCCTGCGGTATGCCATGAAACGGGCTGCTCAAGACCCGGAACATCCCTTGGCGCACGATGAAGCCTGGCGGCAGGCACTCGAAGCCTGTCTGGGTTCTGAAGCACTCGATCTGGATCGCCTGGCAGCCAAAAACCGGCAGACGCTGGGTGGAGATGTGATGCCCATGGGCCTCGGAGATTTCTTCTTCTCCCCCAACGACCCGCTTCATCCCGACCGTCATGACGACGACGATGAGGATGATGATCTGGATGACGATGATGACGACATGTA
>JAIXUU010000268.1 GCA_027483405.1 Planctomyces sp.
CAACCAGACGACTGACATCCTGCTGACCGACTCTCGAAGGAATTCCCTTGTCCACTCCCTTTCTGGAAGCCCGGGGACTGAAAAAAACATTCGGTTCTCATCAGGCCGTCAAGAATGTCAGCTTCTCGATCATGCATGGAGAGGCTTTTGGTTTGCTGGGTCCCAACGGAGCCGGAAAATCAACGACGATCCGGATGCTGGCGGGATTGATGGCCCCGGACGCCGGTGAGGTTCTACTGGAAGGAGAACCCGCCTCGAAGCATCCCGAAAAATGGAAGCGGCAACTGGGTCTGGCACCTCAGCAACTCGCTCTGTACCCGGAGCTTTCGGCGATCGAAAACATTCGCTTCTTCGGTGGATTGTACGGTCTGAAAGGGGCCGCTCTTTCCCAGCGGACTGATGAACTGCTCGAACTCGTCGGGTTGGAAGATGCAGCTCACCGGATTGCAGCGAATTATTCAGGCGGCATGCAGCGCCGGCTTAACCTGGCGATCACGCTGGTTCACAAACCTCGCCTGGTCATTCTCGATGAACCCACTGTGGGTGTCGATCCGCAGTCCCGGGCCCACCTGCTGGAATCTGTCCGCCAACTGGCACGCGATGGAACATCCATCATTTATGTCAGCCACTACATGGAAGAGGTCGAAGCTCTGTGCCGGCGTGTGGCGATTATCGATCATGGCGTGGTTCTGGAATGCGGTGTTCTCGATCAGCTCTTAGGATCGGTCCCCACGCAACTGGTGCTGCATGTCCGGCCTGCCAACAGCGTCGATTCGGTGGGTGCTGGCCATGACCCCAGTTCGTCATTCTCAGCCCGGTTGCAGCACATTGCCCGGCGTGTGGATCCTGAAGCGACAGGTGTCAAAGTGTCTGTCGGCGAAAATGTCGAGTCTTTACCCACCGTATCGATTGAAACCAGCTTTACCGAATGGCCTGATCGATTGCATCAGCTCTCGCAGGCGTTCCATGCCGAATCCATTGTGATCGACCGGGTGGAATCGAGACAGCAGAATCTCGAACGCTTGTTCCTGCAATTGACTGGAAGAGCCCTGCGTGCCTGAAAACCCTCATTTCTAACGCAAGAATCCTGAACCTGAACATCAGCACGACAGGCAGCGTGGAGAGTCCCGAATGGCGGAAGGGGATGAAATTGATAGCGGCTGGGCCGGTCGATTGGGGTTATGGCTGGGCCCGCTGCTTGGCTTAGTGGTGCTCGTCGTTCCCGGCCCTGCTGACTTGCCACATGCCGCCCAAAGGCTGGCGGCAGTCGTCGTGCTGATGGCTGTCTGGTGGGCCACGCAATGCGTGCCCATGGCTGTGACCAGTCTGGTGCCGCTGATCGCCTTCCCGCTGTTAGGAATTGACTCTGCCAAGAATGTGGCCAGTACGTATCTGACCGACAGCTCAATGCTGTATCTGGGTGGCTTCATTATTGCTTTAGCGATTGAACGCTGGGGCCTGCATCGCCGAGTAGCCTTGCATGTGGTTAAGGCGACTGGGACCAGCCCGCATGGGATTGTCTGGGGATTCATGCTGGCGACATTCCTCATTTCGATGTGGATCAGCAATACCGCGACCACACTGATGATGCTGCCAATTGCGATGGCGCTGATGACTTCGCTCGAAGAATTGCTTGGCTCTTTCGATGAGAAAGCCCCGGACTTACAGACGACTCAGGCACTGGGAAGACTCTCTTGCCAGACGTATCTGGGTGTGGCTTATGCAGCGAGCATTGGCGGGGTGGCCACACTGGTGGGAACTCCCACGAACATGGCGTTTGTGGGGATCTGGGAGAAACAGTTTCCCCATGCGCCACCGATTTCCGCCGGTCAGTGGATGGCGACCTGGTTGCCCTTTGGATTGGTTTACCTGGGTCTGGCCTGGTTTGTGCTGACTCGAAAGCTAACGACACCCGCCGGGTTTTCTCGATTAAATCGAGACTTTTTTCGCGAGCGGCTGCATGATCTGGGGCCCATGAGTCGCCCGGAATGGCGGGTACTCATCGTCTTCTCGCTGACAGCGATTCTCTGGCTGACAAGAACAGATCTTCCTCTTTCGTCTAACCTGATCATTCCTGGCTGGGGAGGACAGGCCGAAGCTTTTCTCGGCTGGCTGACGGCTGATGCCCAGCCAGCCCGTTCTCACAAGGACTGGATCAACGATTCCACCGTGGGTCTGCTTTTTGCGGTATTGCTGTTTATCATCCCGGCTGGTGAGCAGGATGCAAAACGAGGTTCGCCACGACTGATGGACTGGCCCACTGCCAATCGATTGCCCTGGGGCATTCTGCTGTTATTCGGCGGTGGATTTGCCATTGCAGAAGGCTTTCGGATCACTGGTCTTTCCCGCTGGAGTGGTGACCTGTTTGCTTACTTTTTCATTGGCCAGTCACCGGTCGTTACTGTGTTGGGTATTTGTGCGCTGATGATTTTTCTCACGGAGTTCACCAGCAATGTGGCTACGGTGAATGCTGTTTTGCCGGTCTTTGCTGGAGCTGCCATTGCTTTGGGTCTTGATCCAAGGCTGGTCATGATCCCTGCCACGATTGCCACAAGCTGTGGCTTCATGTTACCAGCCGGGACTCCGCCCAATGCGATTGCGTTTGGAACCGGGCGGATTCCGATTGGTCAGATGCTCAAATATGGCCTCTGGTTGAATCTCATGGGGATTGTTTTGTGTACAGCAGCCACCTGGGTGCTGCTGATCCCGCAAATGGGAATTCGCCTCGGAGAAGTTCCCGCCTGGGCCATCCCCATAGAGAAAACCTCCTCACCAATTGAACCCGTTTCGCCCACATTGCCGAATGCTCCGAAATCCAAACTCAGCCCGGCAGACGAGGGGAAAAAATAAGTTCAGACGGTTCAGAGAGTGGTCTGTATTCATGCCATGAATCACTCATTTGGGCCTCAGATCATGAAGACTGATGAAATGCCTCAGGAAAGACGTTAGATTCGAATTGGGTTTCTCGTGTGAACAAGGCTCTGCTGGCACATGAGAACCCACTTCCACTGTCAAAATCTCGAATTCCAATCCCGTCGATGTTCCACTCTTTGATTACCACCCGCTGATCGCCCGGTATTCAACCAGCAGGACATGCGTGGGGACAAAAATGCACTTTTGCAGAGATTAGCACTGCAGGGATTAGCACCTTATGCCGCTGAAAGTTCGTTGCAAAACTTGTGGAACAGTCGTCACGGCACCGGATGCGGCCCGTGGCAAGGCGATTCGCTGCCCCGACTGTGAATCGAAGATCCCCGTCCCCGCGGGCGATTCGAAAGCCACTGCCAGCAAAAAGGGAGCATCTGCCAAGTCGTCAAAATCGGCTTCCGGCGAGGATGGACTGGCCAATCTCGATCTGAGTGACCTGGAAGATTCCGGAGCCAGCATCTGTCGCAAATGCGGGACAGAAGTTGATCCCGAAGCGACCGAATGCCCGAATTGTGGGATCGACCTGGCAACCGGTGGTTTGGGAGAAACGGCTCGCAAGAAGCAGATGAAAGGGCCAGACCCGGACAAGTTTTACGAAAATCTCTGGTCGGAGAGCTGGAAGTTTGCGCTGAAATACAAGCTGTTTGCCTTCCGGACGATGATGTACCTGCTGGTTTCATCAACGATCATGTTTGGCAGCGCCTTCATGCTGCTCTGGGTTTCTTCGCCACCGCCTCGATACTTCTGGGGATTGATTGCCGTCGTTTCGGTCATGGCCATTCCGGGCTGGTTCTGGTTTCTGGATACCGAAATCATCAAGGCGACGATGGAGCGGAAAGATAAGCTGCCGCGCATCAACTTCGACTTCTTTCTGTGCAGCTCATTGGGTTTGCAGGCCGTGGCCTGGCAACTGGCTTTTGCACTTCCTCTGCTGGCTGTTCCTTACCTGTTGGGATGGTTTGTGATTGTGCCGATGGAGGGTTTACCTCTCTCAGTCAAAATCGCTTATTTTCTGGCATGGCAGATTCCTATTGCCTCGCTATTGCCAGCCGTGATGTCTCACATGTCGATGCCGGTCTCTTATCCCGGGTGGATGTTCTGGAAGCTGTTGCCAGGTTACTTCAAGACAATTAAAGCTTCGTGGACGTGGACAGGGATGTTCCTGCTCACGAATCTCCTCCCGATGATCTTTCTCGGATTGATTATCGGGCTGTCGGCTGAACCGCTGGTCGATCTGGCGAAAACGATGGATAACAACGGCCAGATCGTTTACGCCAAGTGGCAGGTGGAGAACAATCCGATCAAGGCTGATAAACCGGGTGGTGTGGCTCCGGCCAATCCGTTCGAAGGCAAGTCGAAAGAAGAGATCAAGCCACCGAACTATTTCTCATTGATCCTTCCTTCCCTCTTCTGGGTGCTGGCCTGTTTGAGTGCGAGTTGGACCGCCGTCTTTAACATGCGGACCAATGGTCAGTTTGCTTACTTCAACAAGAATCGACTGGGGCTCATTGGCCGGGCCAAAGAGTACAAGTATGTTGCTAAAGAAAAGACCGATGAAGACGAAGTCGCCAAGCCCAAAGGCGTGGTCGATGCCGTGGCAGTTATCCTGGTCTGTGGCATTCTGGGAGCTGTCGGCGGCCTCGTCACTTCCTCATTAGCAGACCTGCCATTTCCTATGTTGCCCATTATGGCGTTTGGGGCTGCCTCTGGTTTTGCCCTGGCCAGCTTTATTGGCTGGTGTGTGATGCTGGCCCCTGCCTTCCGGGCCAGTATGGCCATAGGCCTCCTGATGATTTTCTTTCCGTTAATTGGTGCGATCCTCCTCTACAACAAAGAGCCAGCAGAAACCAAGTTTGGTTTGACCGCCTTCCTGGGTGGAGCTTTGCTGGAAGGTATCGCCTTTGGTGTCTTCTTTGTGACTGCCATCAAAGCCGTCGTCGATGCACTCCCGCCACCCGATCCAGCGGCGGGAGCAGCCCCTGCCCTCTGGCTGATGAATCTGTCGAGCCTGGGCCACTGGTTCGGGTGCTAAGCTCGTTCAAGTTGGCTTTGGGCAGATTTTTGATGCTTCCCACAAGCTCTCCACAGGACGCGAAATCAAGGACTCGGTTTGACCCTTGGCAGGCTGCACCCTAAAGTTCATGGAGCGAGTTTATGGTTGCCGTCCTGCTGAAATGGCTGGTGGTTAGTTCATAAACTTTCAATGTCGTGAAGAACTCAATCAAATCGTTCAACCGGATTCCTGTTGTCCAGGAGTTCCCGTTGACCAGACCCGTTGTCCAGACCTGTGCGGAAAGTACTCGAGCGATATGACGGAACCTGAATCCTCCGAGAACCAGCCCACTCAGTCTTCAACGACGCCAGCGCCAGTGAAGTCAGAGATCGTGAAATCAGAGCCCGTAAAGCCGGATCCTGTGAAGACCGAGCCAGCGAAACCTCTTGGCACAAAGCGAAAAGCTGAAAAACCAGGCTCTTCCAACCTGGTCTGGTATCTGCTGATCGCCATTGTCATTTCGATTGGTGTCTTCACACTGGGTGGCAGTGGTAAACGCACCACCGTCGAATTCAGCGACTTCAAACAGCGATTGAAACAAGGCTCGTTGACTGCCACGAATGTCTTCGAAGTGGAAATTGGGCCAACGTCGATTCGCTATCAGGATCAACCCGGCAACAAAGGCCGTGAAGCCACCTCGTCAAAACGGGTGACGCCGGCTTACTTTGTGGTGCCGGTCGTTGGGATGCGAGATGGTGCCCAGACCAGCATTATTGAACTGCTGGATAAAAACGGCATCAACTACGGCTTCAGTGCCGAGCCCCCCGAATGGCAGATGATGCTCTATTATCTGGGAGTTCCCCTGATTCTGCTGGCAGTCTTTTTGTATGTCTTCCGGAAAATGGCAGGCCCCGGGGCCGCGATGTCCTTTGGCCGGAGCCGGGGTAAGCTTTACGCTCAGGAAGAGATTGGAGTCACATTTCAGGATGTGGCAGGGATCGATGAAGCTGTTGAAGAACTGCGTGAAGTCGTCGAGTTTCTGAAGACACCCGAGAAGTACCAGGCTCTGGGTGGCCGCATTCCTCGCGGAGTTCTGCTCGTTGGGCCGCCGGGGACGGGTAAAACCTTGCTGGCAAAAGCCGTAGCGGGTGAAGCAGGTGTTCCATTTTACGGATTGTCAGGTTCTGACTTTGTCGAAATGTTTGTCGGTGTGGGAGCCGCCCGCGTTCGCGACATGTTCCAGCAGGCTGGTGAAAGATCGCCCGCGATTATCTTTATCGATGAACTGGATGCGCTCGGCAAAGTTCGCGGAAGTGGCATGCCCGGCGGACACGACGAGCGCGAGCAGACACTCAACGCACTGCTGGTCGAGATGGATGGTTTTTCCTCCGATCAGAGTGTGATCGTCATGGGTGCCACCAATCGACCAGAAACCTTGGACCCCGCCTTAATGCGACCTGGTCGGTTTGACCGCCATGTGCTGGTGGATCGGCCCGATGTCAAAGGTCGTGAAGCGATTCTCAAAGTGCATGCCAGCAAGGTCAAAGTTGACGATCACGTCAACCTGAAATACCTGGCACGACTAACTCCTGGTTTTGTTGGTGCCGACCTGGCGAACCTGGTCAATGAAGCCGCACTTCTGGCGGCACGCGCCAATAAACCCAAAGTGACCAATATTGAGTTTGAAGAGGCTGTCGAGCGGATTGTGGCGGGGTTGGAAAAATCGACCCGGATCATGCCCGAGGAAGAGAAGAATCGCGTGGCGTGGCATGAAATCGGCCATGCACTGGTTGCCTGTTCGCTACCGCATGTTGATCCCGTCCATAAAGTCTCGATCATTCCCCGTGGTCTGGGAGCTCTGGGGTACACACTCCAAAGGCCGGAAGAAGACCGCCAGTTGATTACCAAGACCGAACTTCAGAACCGCATCTGTGTATTACTCGGTGGTATTGCTGCTGAAGACATTGTTTTCAACGAGAACTCCACAGGGGGTTCCAATGATCTGCAGCGGGCAACTGATCTTGCCCGCCGCATGGTGACTGAGTTTGGCATGAGCCCCAAACTAGGAAGAGTGCATTACAGCGATACATCCCGCTCGGCTTTTCTCGCGAATGCCTCCACTGTTTCTGAGAGTGCTCACAGTGAAGAAACCATTCGGGAGATCGATCTCGAAGTCAGGCGCATCATCGATGCGGCCTATGAGACAGCTCACGAGATTCTCGTGACTCGTCGGGCAGCGATGGATCACCTCACGAGAGAGCTGCTGGAGATCGAGGTGATGGATGCAGAAAAACTGCAGCAGATCCTTTCTCAATACCAGACCGGGCCACAGATTATGCCGGGAACGTCTGCACAGATTTCGCCGCACCCGACATCTTTGCCCACTCCTTCGGTTGCCCCTTATCGACCGGGCGAGAGTGATGGCAGCACCGAAAGTGGAAACCCAGTGAATGTCGGCTGATTGCGGGGTTCGTTTTTTGGCTTCAGCGACTGGTTAGTTCCCCGTGTGAATTGACCCTCACTTCAACAAGGGCTAATTTCATCGTTTGCACTGATGGAAATTGTCTGAAAGTTTGCACAGTCTAACAGTTGGAATGACAACAGGTTAAGTACGAGCGGAATTTCAGAATCGACTGCGGGTCACACATCAACATGATTCACACCTCGGCTTAATGATCGAGACCGGCGATATGTTTCAAAGTCTCGGAAATTGGATCACACATCGCTGGTACCTGGTGATTGCGGGTTGGCTCTCACTCGTCATTACCATGGCGATCGTGGCGCCCCCTCTCGATGATGTGATCACCACCGGTGAGTTTGCTTTTCTACCTGCGAACTTTCCCAGCCGGGTGGCTGAGGATCTGTTTGCCAAGGCATTCCCGGCAGATACTCAGCGCAGTGCCATTGTGCTGGTTGTCCGCCGTGTGGGCGAAAATCGTGAGCTGACGGATCGCGATCTGCAGTTTGTCGACGACGGGGTCGATTCCGATGACCCGGATCGGGATAACGAACTGCGGGAGTTATTACTGAAAATTGCTGATCAGTTTGGTGGTCTGGTCGGTCAACCAGACGATGAGTCTGCTGAGTCAGGTTCCACCGAAGAATCCTCGACCGACGCCAGCGAGACTGCGGCCAAAGGAAACGATGCGAACGTTCCTCGCTCTTCCGAGAAGGCCGCTGCACCTGCCAAGCCCGCTGCGCCACTGGCACCTCTCGGGTTGGGCAACTCGCAGATTACAGCGATCCGCACCTACAAGGACCCCAAGATCGGCCGGCTCTTACGCAGTGAAGACCAGAAAGCCACTCTGGTGATGGTGGAACTGACGAAAGACTTCATGGATGCCGCGAACAAAAAAATTGTTCGTGCCGTGGAAGAACTTCTCTCCAGCCGGGACTTCATGAAAATTGTCCCGCTAGGCCTGGATATCTCTTTAAGTGGTAACGCTGTTGTAGGCCGCGACATGCTGGTGACAGCAGATGCCAGCGCGAAGGCGACAGAGCTTTTAACCGTCGTGCTGGTGATCTTCCTGCTGATTGCGATCTACCGGGCACCGCTCCTGGCAATCATTCCGCTCTTGACGGTGTTTGTTTCTGTCGAGCTTTCGCTCTGCCTGTTGAGGCTTTTGGCTGATTACCGGTTCGTGGTGCTGTTTCAGGAAATCAAGCCCTACGTCACCGTGCTGGTCTATGGTGCCGGTGTCGATTACTGCCTGTTCCTGATTGCCCGCTATAAAGAAGAACTGGATGCCGGAGTCAATTACGAAGATGCGATTGCCAATTCGCTTGGCAAAGTCGGAGCGGCCATCACCGCCAGTGCCGGGACCGTGATCTGCGGCATCGCCATGATGATCTTTGCTCAGTTTGTGAAGTTCCACGAAGCTGGCATCGCGATCTCCACAGGGCTGATCATCGTCCTGATGGCGTCATTAACATTCACACCCGCGTTGTTGCGTGCTGCGGGCGCCTGGGCTTTCTGGCCGCAAATGAAAAGAGAACGTCCCTCCAGCACGACGGGATGGTTACCGGCAGCCAGCCCGTTGAAAGCCTTTACTGAAGCGCTAGGCGTCAACCGCTTCTGGACAAGACTGGCCGACACCATTCTTGAGAGGCCACTGACCACACTGCTGGTCAGCATTGCCGCCATGACTCCCTTTGCGATTGTGGGTCTGTTGTTCTTCTCGCATCTGAGCTACGGACTGCTCTCTGATCTCCCGGCGAATTCGCCCAGTGTGCTGGGGACCAAGGCTGTGCAGGAACATTTTCCCGCCGGTGCGACCGGGCCGGTCACTGTTCTGCTGAGAAATAACAACATCGACTTCTCTCAACGAACAGGAGATTCCCCAGGCGGGATCGATGCCATCAAAGAACTGACACTTGAACTTCGCAAGCATCTGTCAGATGCACAACTGGCCGATATCCGCAGTGTCTCCCATCCCTTTGGTGGTGAAGAAGATCTGGATTCGATTAAGCAGGTGGCTCGCCGCAAAATCACGACCGATCGGTCGGTAAAATTCTATGTGAGTAAAGAGCCAGGGTTTGACGGGCATTTGACGAGGCTCGACATTACGACGACCAACGATCCGTTTGCCCGAGACAGTATTGAGCAGTTGAGCAAGGTCGAACATCTCATTCAACAAAGTCTGCCAGCGATCCTGAAGGATGGCACGACGATCTATATTTCCGGTTCGACAGCCAGTATTCGCGATTTGAAAACTGTGACTGACAGCGATCAGATCCGTATTGATGTGCTGGTGATTTCGGGAGTCTTCCTCATTCTCGTCATCCTGCTCCGGCAACCCGCGATCTGCCTGTATCTGGTCATTACGGTGCTGTTCAGTTATCTGGCGACACTCGGATTCACCTATGCATTCTTCTGGGCGATTGAACCTGATTTTGCAGGACTGGACTGGAAGGTGCCCATGTTCCTGTTCACGATCCTGATTGCCGTGGGTGAAGACTACAACATCTTTCTCATGACTCGCATTGAGGAAGAGCAGCACGAACATGGGCCTGTAGGTGGAGTCGTACATGCCCTCTCGCGTACTGGTCGCATCATTTCCAGCTGCGGCATCATTATGGCGGGAACCTTTGCCTCACTGATGGCTGGTTCACTCAAAGGGATGACACAACTGGGCTTTGCCCTCGCCTTTGGCGTATTGCTCGATACCTTCGTGGTGCGAACAATTCTGGTTCCGGCCTATCTGGTGATGCTGCATGGTGGACGTTTTGGTCGTCTGGGGCCCTGGCTGGGAGCAAAGCCATCGACCGATAGATTCCCCGTACAAACGACCGGCGAAAAGTCTGCAAATGCAGCGGAGACCCCATCCCATAGTGCTTAACCTGGCTTCGTAGCAGCATGATGAACCGCCTAAAAAACTCCCTATGTTCAGCATGGGGCCATGTGATCATTGAGTTCAATAATTGAGGCGTTGTGAATGGCAACAGAACGGCAGAAGCAGGAGCGTTCCATGATTGATCAAGCAGCGAGCGAGAAAGCCATGACAGGGAAACCTCCAGAGAAATCGGCCACTGATCGCCCTGCACAGCGTCGCAGCAAACTGCTGTCACTCATCAAGAAAGCCGGTCTGCGCGGACTGCTGGTCACCAACCCCAAAAACGTGACCTACTTAACGGGCTTTTCCGGTGATGACAGCTACCTGGTCGTGACCCCTGAAAAGACGGTTCTGCTGACAGATAGTCGCTTTACGACACAAATTGAACAGGAATGTCCGGGGTTACCTTACGAAACGAGAACTGCCCGTAAGCCGATGGCAGAGCTGGTGGGAGCGTTTTTCAAATCGAGCCGAAGTTTGTCGCTAGGGTTTGAATCTCAGCATGTCTCGTTTGCACTCCACCAGGATTGGGCCAATCGCCTGAAATCGATCACGCTGGTACCTACCACAGATCTGGTTGAACAACTGCGCTGCATCAAGGATGCTTCGGAGATTGCTGAGACCCGCGAAGCTGTGCAGATGGCTCAGCGGGGGTTTGAAGTTGTGAAGTCACTCTTTGTTCCGGAGATGACCGAAGCGGCGATTGCAGCCGATCTGGAACATGCCATGCGGCGATTTGGTGCTGCCAAGGTCGCATTCGACCCCATTATTGCCGTTGGTCCAAGAGCCGCACTACCCCACGCGCGGGCAGGTAACAGCCAGCTCTCTGAAGCGGGTTTCGTATTGCTCGACTGGGGTGCCAGTACTCCCAAAGGATACAAAAGCGATATCACTCGCGTGGTTGCCACTGGTAAAGTTCCAGCACAGATTGAAAAGGCTTATCGAGTGGTGCTGGCGGCCCAACTGGCAGCGATTGCACTCATCCGGCCCGGTGCCAGTTGTCAGGAAATCGATACGGCCGCCCGCAAAGTGATCGAAGACGCCGGTTATGGAAAATACTTTGGTCATGGTTTGGGCCACGGAATCGGCCTCGATGTGCATGAGAATCCTCGCTTCAGTCCGATCTCAACCGACGAACTGAAAGTCGGCCAGATTGTGACTGTTGAGCCAGGCATCTACTTCCCGGAACTGGGCGGTATCCGGATTGAGGATGACGTTCTGGTCACAAAAGATGGCCACGAAGTTTTAACCAGCCTGCCGAAATCCTTTGAAGAATTTCAGGCACGGCGATAAAACCGCAGCTCAACCATACGTGCGTACAGTATTCTCGTGCTGTTTTGGTAGTTGAACCCTCTGAATTGCCCTCGCTGAGGTGTGAAACAGAGGGGAGTGAGTTGCGAAGATGGGCACGATTGACGAAGGTAAAGCGGGTTTTGGCAGGTGATCTCCGGCACTATCCGTCCGGTCTTATCACTCATTATTGATATGTCCTAACTCTTCGAGGAATTTTCGGGATGTCCGAAGCATCACCAGCGAGCGGCGAGCCGTTCGATCTGCAGAAGCTCCAGCAGTTATTTGAACTCATGGAGAAGCATGATCTGAGTGAAGTCAATTTGAAGAACGGGCCAGAGCATATCCGTCTGCGCCGCGGCTCAAGCACGGTGACAGTGGCGGCTCCAGCCCCCACCTATCTCCCTGCTCCAGCAGCACCTGTGGCATCGGCTCCGGCCACCGCTGCACCTGCTGCGTCAGCTTCAGCAGCACCTGCTGCGGAAGCCGGTCTGATTGATATCAAGAGCCCGACGGTGGGGACCTTCTATACGTCACCCACACCAGAAGACCCAGCCTTCGTGAATGTGGGTTCGACAGTGGGCCCGCAAACTGTGGTGTGCATTATTGAGGCCATGAAGGTCTTCAACCAGATTCCAGCGGAAGTCAGCGGCACAATTGCGGCAGTACTTGTGAAGAATGGCGATCCCGTGGAATACGGTCAGCCACTGTTCCGTGTTCGACCATAGTTTCGGTCCGCAGGATGGATCGCCCGGAGTACGTTGCCTGTTTGTGAGCGAACAGCTGTGCAACACGGAAGTTTCGACGCATTCAGGCAACTGGTTCTTACGCGGTCTATCTTCATATCGAGAGTTCAACCCGGCTCAATTGGTCAGCTGAATCGATCAAGAATCGTTGTGTTGAGCGGGTTGTCAGAGAGCAGTTCTCAGTCAGAACGACTGAGGGCCACTCGAAACGAAGTAATCGCATCAGGTTTCGACACCTAAGTTTTTGCTGATGGACACGACCAGCCATGTTTCAACGGATTTTAGTAGCCAACCGTGGCGAGATTGCTCTTCGAATAATTCGTGCCTGCCGCGAAATGGGGATTCAGACAGTCGCTGTTTTCAGTGAAGCTGATCGTAACGCGGATTACATTCGCCTGGCAGACGAAGCGTATTGCATCGGGCCGGCACAATCGGCGAACAGCTATCTGCTGATCAATCGCATCATCAGTGCGGCAGAAGTGGGCAATGTCCAGGCGATTCATCCCGGGTATGGTTTTCTTTCCGAGAACGAACACTTTGCCGAAGTCTGCCGCAGTTGCAACATCGAGTTCATCGGCCCTCCGCATGAGGCCATGGCGAAGCTGGGTGATAAAGTCACTGCCAAAGAAATCGCCAAATCAGCGAAGGTGAATCTCGTTCCGGGTAGTGATGGACTGATTACCGACGAAGAGACCGCCATTGGTATTGCCAACAAGATTGGCTATCCGGTTCTGATCAAAGCGACCGCCGGTGGTGGTGGTAAAGGGATGCGTGTCGCGCGTAACGACATCACTTTGAAGGCAGGCCTTAAGCAGGCGGCTCTTGAAGCCGAGAAGGCTTTTAACAACGCGGGCGTCTACCTCGAAAAATACATCGAGAATCCTCGCCATGTGGAAGTGCAAATTCTGGCGGATCAGCATGGCGAAGTGCTCCATTTGTGGGAACGCGATTGTTCGACACAACGCCGTCATCAGAAGATGATTGAAGAATCACCTGCACCCAACTTACCCAACAACGTTCGAGAAGAACTTTGCAAAGCAGCGGTTCGTCTCGTGAAAACGGCAGGCTACACCAATGCCGGTACCTGTGAGTTTATTGTCGATAAAGATAACAACTTCTACTTTATTGAAGTGAATGCCCGTATTCAGGTCGAGCACCCAGTCACTGAGCAGGTTACGGGAATCGACCTCATTCGGCAGCAGATCCGGGTGGCTGCCAATGAACCACTGGGGATCAAGCAGAAGCAGGTTCCCTGCAATGGGCACGCTATTGAAGTGCGCATCAATGCCGAAGACCCGGATAATGATTTCCGCGGATCACCGGGGAAGATCACGAAGCTCCGTATTCCGGGTGGATTGGGCGTTCGCTGGGATTCCCATGTCCATGAAGGCTATGTCATCCCGCCTTACTACGATTCGATGATCGGCAAGCTGATTGTGCACAAGCCCACCAGGCTCGAAGCCATTGCCTGCATGAAGCGCTGCCTGGATGAACTGGTGCTCGAAGGTGTCAAAACCACAATTCCGCTGCTGAAGCGCATCTTCAATCACTCGGCTTTTGTCGAAGGCAAGATGTACACCACGTTCGTCGAGCAGGAACTGGTTGGCAGATAACCGACGCTTTTGATCTGATAGTAACCGCTGCCAGCCAACGACGAGTGACTATAAATTGAACCTTCGTTCCGGGCTTTGCAGCAGGCCATAGAGACAGCAACAGTAGAGGCAAATCGTATGAAAGTTGGAATTCTCACTGGCGGTGGAGATTGCCCCGGCTTGAATGCCGTCATTCGCGGTGCAGTCCGGGTGATTGGCAATGCAGGCGGCGAAGTCATTGGCCTGCAGCGCGGCTGGCGCGGTGCTATCGACGGGATTGGCACACCGCTGACGCTGGAGAATACCGCAGACATTCTCTGGAAGGGTGGCACCATTCTGGGTTCTTCCCGTACCAACCCTTACAAAAACCCTGACGATGTTAAAAAGCTGCTGGCCAGCTATGAGCGGCTGGGCCTCGATGCTCTGATTGCCATTGGCGGTGACGACACGTTGGGCGTGGCCAATAAACTCTATAACGACCACAAGCTCAATACGATTGGCTGCCCCAAGACGATCGACAACGATCTCTCCTGCACCGATGTGACCTTCGGTTTTGACACTTCGATTAACATCTGTATGGAGTCGATTGATCGTTTGCGGACGACGGCCGAATCGCACCAGCGGATCATCGTCGTGGAAACGATGGGACGCCACGCGGGCTGGATTGCCTGCGAAGCCGGGATGGCTGGCTCTGCAGACTACATTCTTGTTCCGGAAATCAAGGTCGATATCGAGGCGATGTGCAACGTCCTCAAGAAACGTCGCGAAGCCGGCAAAATGTGGGGCATCGTGGTCGCCAGTGAAGGAGCTGTGATTGCACCAGAAGAAGGCTATGTGACATCGAATGCCAAGGTCGACGACTTCGGGCATGTCAGCCTGGGCGGTGTCGGCGAACTGGTGGCCTCGATCATTGAAAAGCGGACGGGAATCGAAACCCGCCATGTGATTCTCGGGCACCTCCAGCGTGGTGGCACACCATCAGCTTACGATCGTGTTCTCGGAACACGTCTGGGTGTGGGAGCCGGGCGACTGGTCATCGCGAAGAAGTTTGGCCGGATGGTGGCTCTGCAGGGAACATCGATTGTGGACGTCGCACTGCAGGATGCCGTCGGCAAGCTGAAGACACTCGACCCGGCATTCTATCAGGATGCCGCCGAGTTCTTCACAGTCTAGTTTCGTGTGTAGGGTGCATGCACATGTAGGGTGCATGAGAATGCACCAGTTGGGGTAAAGTACGACAACCATCGATTGGCAAAGTCGAGGTACATCCTGCAACTCGGCTAACGTCTACTTTGCCATTCATCATCGAACAGATGGTTGGGTAACGATTGAACGAGGTGAATAACCATGCCCGATTCGCCTCTGAATCCATTCCCAGTTTCTGATCCATCAGCAGCATCGGTTCATCAGAGCCAGTCGTCGCTTCTGCCCCAGGAAAAAAGTCTGTGGGAGCTGCTATCCACCTGGCGCACTGGTGATTTGAGCGATGATGATCTCAAAGCGCAATTGCCACTCCTCGATGCCTGGCGATTACATACCGGCGGTGAACTGAGGCTCGATCTGGGCCGATATTCTCGCTGCGGTGTTCCCGAGGTGATCTATGGGCCAGGCAAGCGGCCTGATCAGATCGTCGAAGCTTTTGATCTTTTGGCCAGATCCGAGCAGCCGGCATTGGCCACGAGACTGACGCCGGATCAGGCCGAAGCGTTGCTGATGGCATTTCCTGCAGCGACTGTCAACAGCCTGGCCCGCACAGTTTCACTGGGGAACCTGCCTCAGCATTCACACACAGTCTGTGTGGTCACTGCCGGGACGAGTGACCGCCCAGTCGCGGAAGAAGCTGCTGAAACGGCTCGCTGGCTCGGAGCGCCAGTGGAGTTAATCTGCGATGTGGGTGTTGCCGGGCCGCAGCGATTACTGGCGGAATTGCCCCGCTTGCGACAGGCTGCTGTGGTGGTGGTGGTCGCTGGGATGGAGGCCGCTTTGCCTTCGGCAGTGGCAGGCTGGGTGGCAGTCCCTGTGATTGCTGTCCCGACGAGTGTCGGCTATGGCGCCAATTTTGGTGGTCTGGCAGCCGTGCTCTCGATGCTCAACAGTTGTGCTGCCAACGTCACCGTGGTCAATATCGACGCCGGGTTTAAGGGAGGGTACGTTGCCGGTTTGATTGCCCGGCCGCATGAACCCTTGAAGGCAGGAAACTGATGGAACCTACCCCTGCCGATTCAACCAGTTCGCGACTCTCAACCGGTGATTGGCTGATTTGTCTTTTCTGCCAACTGGGTGGGATTTTGATTGGTGCCTCGCGCTGTGCCCTGGGACAATGGAAAAGTGGCCTGTCGATGATCGGCTTAAGCTTGGGAATGGCTCTGGTATGGAATCTCACCTACCTGTTCATGCAGATACTTCCGGACATACTCCGGAAACTGGCGTAGAGCATCGCCATATCGAGCTCGCCGATCCGACGAATTCACAAGGCTCACTTTCTCTCGAATCGAACGGGACATCGCGGCATCATAATCACCCGTTTTCGCCAGTGAGGCGAAATCACCGACTTTCCGACTGGATACTGCTGATCCTGGCTGTGGGGGCATTGCTCATAGCCCCATGGTTGATCGCCAGCGAAGATCTAGCGCTGCAAAATCCCCAACCACACATGCAGGATCGATTGCTGGTCTGGATTCCTGCCGGGTTGAGCACGATCTTACCAGATGTCGTCAACACGACGGACGGCCAAACTTACTGGCCATTTCCGCACGCCTGCATGTCCCGGCGATTGTTCGATATGGATTGTCCTGGCTGTGGTCTGACTCGCTCCACAATCAAAACTTTGCAAGGCCAGTGGTTGGCAGGATTCAAACGACATCACTGGGGCTGGCTCGCGGCTTTCGTGTTGATCCTGCAGATTCCGTATCGCATCCTCTCGCTGAGCGGGAGTTCTTTGGTGAGACAGCCCTGGCAGGAGCAATGGCTCGGGAAGGGTGTCACGTGGGGAATCCCGCTCCTGGCGCTGGTCATCACTGGGGAATGGATCTTGCAGAAGACGATTCCTGCATTTCACACATAAACACACGTTCAGACACGGGCTTTTGTGTTTGGCATTTTTTTCGGAAAACGACGGCAAAGGGAACCTGGAAACGCATTTGTTAAGGTCTTTTCTTACGGGAGACCAGCATTCAGTCACTGGCTGTCGTATCATGCGTGGCTGTAGTTCCTTGTTGCTGTGATTTCCCGTTACAGAGTGGTCATGGCGATCTGCTCGAAAGTTCTCCCGTTGATCGGGTAGGATCTCGAGGTAGTCCTTGGCTGAGTTGTGATTCCGATAGATTTCAGCGGTTGATATTCGAGGATTCTCATGGTGTTAATGGCCGCTTCAAGCATCGAGCTGGCAAACCAGTTGGGCAACTGGGCGCTGTTTGGCATTGGAACCCTGATTGTTATCGGGGGGCTGCTGGCTTATTCGTATGGCACAAAGGGCGGGATCATTGCCCGTGCCACGACAAAGGAAGCCGTGCGGCAACCCGTCTTCTGGCTTTCGGTCACAGCGACAATTGTGTTTCTTTTGATCAATACCTGGCTGCCGTTCTTTTCGCTGGGTGAAGATCTCAAGATGCTCAAGGAATGCGGGCTCACCACCATTCTGATTTGCGGTCTGCTCATTGCGACGTGGACAGCCAGCACCAGTATTGCTGACGAAATTGAAGGCAAGACCGCGATGACGCTGCTTTCCAAGCCGATCACTCGCAGGCAGTTCATCCTCGGCAAATACATCGGCATTCTGCAGACCGTGCTGCTCTACATGATTCCAGTTTCGATCGTCTTCGGGCTGCTGATTTTCTACAAAGTTGGGTATGATGCCCGTGAATCGAGCAAAGAGATTCCAACAGCACTCCAGCGTCTCCCGGATGTCATTCAGATGTTCCCTGGTCTGGTACTGACCTTCCTGGAAGTTGCCATCCTGGGAGCGATCAGTGTGGCGATCTCGACCCGGTTGCCTTTTGTGGTCAACATGGCGATCTGCTTCCCGATCTATGTGATCGGCAACCTGACCCCGCAGCTCGTCCAGGCCGGAGCGATCAAGTTTGAGTTTGTAGCCTTTATGGCCAAGTTGATTTCGATTGTGCTCCCTGGACTCGAATGGTTTAACATGAGTACAGCGATTTCTACGGGAACGATGGTGCCACCGATTTACCTGGCAACTGCCACGCTCTACGCCCTGTGCTACATTGCTGCCAGTATTCTGCTCGCATTCATCTTGTTTGAAGATCGCGACCTGGCCTGATTTTGATTAAGCAGAGCCTCTTCGTCAGATATTGACTGGTTGTTTCCCGGTAAAGGGAGCTGGATCATGCCACTTTATGTGTATGAAGAAGTGCTGCCGGATGGCTCGGGTGGTGACCGCTTTGAGATTCTGCAGTCGATTTCAGCACCAGTTTTGGAAGTGCATCCCGAGACAGGTGTCCCTGTGCGCCGCTGCCTGACATCGGCTGCCATCTCACGACCGTGGAGTGCTCAGTCCGATTCGACAAAGCTCTCCGACCGTAATCTCGACAAGATGGGTTTCACCAAGTACGTCAAAGGGAAGAACGGCTACGAAAAAACCTGTGGCGACGGCCCGGATATCATTCGCAAGTGATGTGGGCCTTTAGGCCATCCCGCTCAATTTCCGGCTTGCGGTTCGTCGTTCTCAACTCCCGAGTCTTCATCCGTCTGGTTCTCGGGAAGCGGCGTCGCGTAAGCTTTGCGAATGAGTGCCAGCTCCATGCTCCCCACTTTCATCTTCCGATCAATCTGCCAGCAGTCGGGAAGAGTGTAGACAGCACCCTCTGGCCCGCGCAAGACCACGAGCACATCTTCGGTCGTGATATCTGGTCGAGCCAGTCGCAGAAACATGCGGTAGAGTGGTTCGCCAGGCAGAACGTCCTTGAGCATGACGTACGGAGGGTCAAAAAAAACCAGCCCGTAAGGGTACCAATCCGTCCCTCTCGGTTTCAGTGACGACTTGAGCGCACTGACACGCCAGGGGACAGCGATCTCTGTCGCACCGACATGGGCAATATTGGCCTTGAGCAGTTCAAATGCCCGGTGATCCTGCTCGATGAAAACACAGGTATCCGCTCCTCGGCTCAGTGCTTCCAGACCCAGAGAACCCGTGCCACAGAAGATATCCAGGACACGCTGGCCCTTGAAAAACCTCTCGATGTTGTCGAAAAGAATGACCTTGGCACGATCGGTAATGGGTCGCGTCGTGTTTCCCGGATTGGCCTGCAATGTTCGCCGACGAAATCGACCAGAGATAATTCGCATGAACGACTGAAATTCCTACAGAATCGAATGTGAATCGACGAGCCAAAGAACCTGTGATAAGCCCATGAGTCGCATCGTTAAGTAATCCTCAACAATACACTGCTCATCTCAAATAATGCCTGCTCAAGAGCCAGGAGTGGTGTTTTTCCAATACTGCTGAATGACTCTTGCCGCCTGCGATGTCCATTCCTTGGGCGGTAGAGCGGCCTCGCCTGAGAGTGCAGCAGGAACCAGTTGTGGCGAGTCATCACTGGCTGGTGCGGTGGTGACGGAAGAAATCTCTGCATCATCCCGTAATGAAGAGGATGACTTCGCTTCGAGACTTTTTCGAACCGCATCAAGAACTTCAAAACCAATCTCGGCGGTATCCTGACCCGAAAGATCTTTTCCCGAAGGATCCTGCCCGGGAAGATCAAGACCGTAACGATTCGACGAGGCTCCGAACTCGCCCTGCTTTTGTCCGGCTGGTGGAGACAGCCAATCCGTAATGTCAGATTCCGAAGGGGCAGCAGTCGCTGGAGGGCGAGCAAACCCTGTGCGTGCAGCGACAGGATCAGTGGTCGAGGCTCGTGAACCTGTCGATTCAGCACCAGCAAGCTCGAAGATCATGGCACCAATCCGCAGTCGGTCGCCGGGTTCTAATGTTGTCGGTGCAGAAATCGGAACTTCATTGACGAAAGTGCCATTCTGACTCTTGAGGTCTTCCACAATCACGGTTTCAACGCCGGGCCTGAGGATGGTTCCGGGGAGAATGCGGCAATGCCTGCGGCTGACGAGCGAAGAATTGAGACGGATGTCCGCTTTATCATCACGGCCAACAATCAATTCCCGGGCAGGAAGACTCAGCTTGCGGCCGGTCGATGAGCCTGTGCGGATCAGAAAGTCGGCCATCCGTTAGTTCTCTTCATTCAGTGGAATTAGGGCGGTCCCTGAAGATTGTTTGCGGACGAATCTTCAATGGCAAAGGTGGGAATCAGAGGAATCGAGCGAGCCTTTTCTTGGGGAAAATGGCCTCATGAGCAGAGCATAACGGAATTTTCGTCGCTCGCACAGAGGATGAAACTGGGGAGTTTCCGGGGTTTGAATTCTCGTTTTCTGCGGTCAAATGGGGGCTGAACGGGCGTCATCAGCCCCGAAATCCAGAAAACTCCTGAAAAACAGGGGTTTTTGAGTCGGGGCGTCATTGACATTCAATTTTCACAGCAGTTAGATACCTTTCGTTCGAGGATATGGTTTATCCTCTCATCACAGCCAATTGCTCGCCAAAAATCTGGACTGACCAAACGTCAGTATCAATTGCGGAGTTCGACTGGCATTTTCAGATCTGACTGCCATCAGGAGAATCGAATGACAACCGAAGACAAAAAGCCCCTGTCCAAGACCGATATTTTCGCAGCGATTGCGGAATCGACTTCGCTCTCCAAGAAGGATGTACAGGCTGTCTTCACCGCCCTGAACGATCTCATCAGCAAGCAGGTCGGCAAGAAGGGCCCTGGTGTCTTCGCAGTTCCTGGCCTGCTCAAGATTCAGGTGGTTCGTAAGCCAGCCACCAAGGCCACACAGCGCGCTAACCCCTTCAAGCCTGGCGAAATGATGGTTGTGAAGGCTAAGCCAGCCCGCAACACCGTCAAGATTCGTGCTCTCAAGAGTCTGAAAGACATGGTCTAATTCAGACCGTCCAAAGCTTGGCTTTCGCAGGTCGCAAAGCTCTGCCATGAATCGCTGTCCATTGATGGATGAGATTCTGAGAGACTAAGACCAACTCGACGATCTTTGCCGCTGCCGATCGATGGATCGAGCAGCGGCTTGTCTTTTGAGCGTCCTGTAACTTGATGTTCGTGTCAAAGAGTCGAATCAGGCCTCAGCGGCAGGTAAAGCACCAGACCCTTCTGGAACTTCGGCCCGTTCGCCATTCCATTCAACCATATCGCCGACCCGCATTTTTCGGCCGCGGCGGAGATCGACCTCGCCATTCACGATCACTTCCCCTTCCTGAATCACGAGCTTGGCATGGCCTCCCGTCGCGACCCAGCCCTGCTGTTTCAGGAATTGATCCAAGGTGAGAATGGGCATAGGCATGATGATCGATTCTGCTGATCAAAAATTGATGACCGAAACAAAGGTTGGTGATCGGCACGCGATTTCCAAAGAACCCGAGTGTGCCGACTTGTGTCCCTAGATTGCTCTCAAGAACGGGACTTGCCAGACAGTACCCGTCTTGAAACTCCCTCGCTACAGTAACAGAGCCTTGTTTTTGACGATTGTTGGGCAGGCCGTGGAGATTTCAGACCGGTACCAGCCAGAGGAATGTGCATGCTCTTTGTCCTCGATAACTACGATTCATTCACCTACAACCTGGTCCAACGGTTTGGCGAAATTGATCCCCAGATTGATCTGCAGGTGGTGCGGAACAATGAGATTACAGTCGCGCAGGTGGCTGATCTCAAACCCCGGGCCATTGTCGTTTCGCCGGGCCCCTGCTCGCCGACTGAAGCCGGTATTTCGATGGAGTTGATTCGGATCTTAGGACCGATCATTCCCACTCTGGGAGTGTGCCTGGGACATCAATCGATTGCCCAGGTGTTCGATTCCGAAGTTGTACGCGCTCCTCGATTGATGCATGGCAAACTTTCGCATGTGCATCACAAAGGGGAGGGATTGTTCGCGGGTTTACCCAATCCAATGACCTGCACGCGCTACCACAGCTTGATTGTGCCAGAAGCGACGTTGAGTACTGATCTGGAAGTAACTGCCTGGGTCGAAGACGCAGGCCATCCACGCGAGGTCATGGGCTTAAGACACAAAACCTACCCGATTCATGGTGTGCAGTTTCACCCCGAAAGTTTTCTCACGCAGGGAGGTATCGACCTGCTCAAGAATTTCTTGAAGCTGGCTGGCGTGATTGACGCGTGAATCTCTCGATATGGCATGGACGAGCATGGCGCGGCTTTTTCTTATCGCGCAACTGCACGACAACCCAGCCACAAATGGGCCGGGCCACCCTTGGTGGGCTATGACGCCAAATTGTGTGAAATACGGATTCCAATAAACAACGGCGAGGCGGGTGGCTGGGGTTGAGTCTTCGAACCCC
>JAIXUU010000441.1 GCA_027483405.1 Planctomyces sp.
GATGCAGTGGTTTCGATCACAAAATGGAAACGAGTGGTCGCATCTGGGACAAGTGGACATCCGCAAGACGTCAGGTGAAGCGATTGAGCCGGGTCCTTATGGGACACCCACACTGTGGATTGAAGGTAATCAATGGCACCTGTTCTACGAGCGGCGCGATCTGGGGATCTGGCATGCCACGTCTGCAGATGGCAAAGTCTGGCAACTGGTCCAGGACGAACCGGTGATCGTTTGTGGGCCCCAGGACTTCGATCGCCTGCAGATTGCTGCGAATCAGGTATTTCGCCATGGAGGGATGTACTACATGGTGTTTCACGGCTCGGGAGATGCCACCACACCTCGTCGCTGGGCGACAGGTCTGGCGCGCTCGACCGACTTACACCACTGGGAGAAATATCCGGGCGGGCCACTCAGGCCGATCGAAGAGAATAAGTCGAGCGGAATCATCGTCCACGATGGATTGCGCTATCGCCTCTACACAATGCATGATCAGGTGATCGTGCATGTGGGACCAATGACTTCCGATTGAGCTTTTTATTGCCAGCGGAGACGATCCAGATCTTGTGCGGCAGCCGTCATCGATGCGGCTTTACTCTGATTGCCCAGCACAATGAGATCATGCCGGCGTAGAAATCTGGGCATGCGGTGCAGAATCGTTATCTCCTGAGGGAGCGCATCGACAATGTCTTCCATGCGGTCGGCACGAGTAATCAGATAACCTTCGGGAGCCTCCACAAAGAACTTTGTAATGTCTTTGGGAGAATCGAGCCTTTCGATGCGTTGTGCCGCATAAAAGACGACATTGGGGGCTGAATAATTGTGTGTCGCGATCCGTACCGGGCGTCCGTTGGCTTCATGCCGGATCAGTTTGGCCAATTGAGGAGAATCCTGGTAGCGGCTGATCCGTGGGGCAGCGACGCCCATCATGCCTAAGGAAAGCAGCAGTGCTGAAGCACAGCAGATCGCAACGGCTCGATTCCTTAATGCCTTTTGAGCAGCACTGAAAGCGAGGACTCCTCCGACCAGAGGAATGACCCCCAGACTGGCAAGCCAGACTTCATTCGGCAGGTAAATACTGGTGGCGTAGATTAGAGCTGGAATAGCGACGATGCCAACCACCGAAAGGAGCCGGCAGGCGTTGCGAAATCCCAGTGAACGGATGTGAGAGGCTTCCTGCATCCATTCAGAAAGATAATTGGCCACCAGTAAAGCGAGGGCCGGATAGCTGGGCAAGACATAGTTGGGCAGTTTGGTGCTGGCCAGCGAAAAGAAACCAATCCAGACCATGGCCCAGGTGGCGACAAAGGTGACTGCCGCACGGTCATTTGAAGGTTTTCGCACTTGCCGGGTCATCTGCCAGATCCCTGCAGGTAGAAAAATCGACCAGGGGAAGAAGCCCAAAGCAATCACGGGAATGTAGTAGATGATGGGGCCAGAGTGATTCTCCATTGGCCGCATGAAGCGATCGACGTTGTGCCCGCCAAGAAAACCTGCAAGCCATGCTCCTTGAGTCGCAAACCCGACGGCAATGTACCAGGGCAAGGCCACGAGCGCTGTTATCAACGTTCCTTGAACGACTCGCATCTCGCGGAGTGCCTCCCAGAAGGCACGGGGATGGTACAACTCCCATGTCATGAGGAATGTTCGGCTCAACCAATGCTGTCTGGCATCGATGACGCTGTTTCCGCACTCAGTGCGGTCTCGATACCTTTGCAACAAGAGGAACTGCCCCCAGATTGCCATGGGGAGTAGAAAACCAATCGGGCCCTTGGCAAGAACTGCTAAGCCCATGCTGGCATAGATGCTGGCGAACTCCCAGGTCGATTGGGGAACGTATTCACCCCACAATCTTTGAGCCACCACATTGCCATCACTATCGGCCTGGCCGAATTTTCCGCCATGACGACGGGCGACGGCAGTAACGTAAGCGGTCATCGTCAGCAGGATACAGAAGATTAACGTGGCATCGGGGGTGACTGATCGACCAACAGCGGCAAACATCAGGCTCGTGCCGAGAATCAAACCTGCCAGCAGACCAGTTTCTGACCTGAAGAGTGATTTTCCCAACTGCCAGACAAGCAGGACACTTCCTACAGACAAGATGGAGGAATGCAGCCGGGCGGTGAGTTCGGAAACGCCAAAGAGGTGGAACGAGGTCAGCATCAACCAATAGATGAGAATGGGTTTGTCAGTGCGGAGATCTTCGTTGAATGTGGGGACGAGCCAGTCGCCGCGAACATACATTTCACGGCCGCACTCGGCATTTTTAGGCTCATCTTCATCAAAGAGCCAGGGACTTCCCAGGCCAGTGAAAAAGACCAGCCCCACGGCCAGCAATAGACCCCATCGTTGTCGAGTTGTCAGCATCATCAGGCAGAATCCATTCCGCATGAACTCAATTCATGATTTTTGGAAGTCTCGCTCGCTGCTCACCAGCGGTGTGCAGCCAAGAAACGACTTCCGATATCGGCGCAGTCCTGTTCGTTAGGGATTTACGCCACAAGAACTGTAGCTGTAGAAGGGCTTGGGGAGCAACGGGAGTTTATCGGTGACGCCTGAGAGAGAGATTCTGCACTTGTTGCTGCCTGCAGAATCTGCCGTTAAATCGACTCAAGTTCGTCTTGATTCCCTTGAAGGCATTGCATACACCTTGTTGGACTATTGAGAATGCTCGTCGGGTTGGTCAGGGTTTTTCACTCTGAAAATCATCACGGGCAATCTTGATACCCACCTGCCTGTTTTTTTCCCGCCACCTGCTCCTTCCCACACCTGTCCTTGCCTGTGAATCGTGAACTTGCCTGTATTCAGTTTCTGATACCGGTAGCGATCACTTCCTGCCTGAATCTGTTTTCTCTCCACACTGTTTCTTTCTCACCTCACTGCTGCCCATTCCTGCCCGCTGCAGCGAACTCCGGAGTTTTCCGATGCCTGTTCGTCTTGTCAACATTCGTCGTTTTGCCTGTGCTGCCAGTCTGGCCTGGGCAATTGGATCTACTGTTGGTTGTGCCCCCATGAGTGGCTGGGTGATGAACAGTTCGGGTGCGGCGTATTACCAGCGCGGCGAATTTGAAATGGCTCGCAATGAGTTTGCCAGAGCCGTCTATGACGATCCGCTCAATCCTGACTATCGTTTCAATCTGGCTGTGGCCCAATCGCGACTTGGACAAGTGGCCGAGGCTGAACAGATTCTGCAGCACAATTTAACCATTGATCCTTCGCACGAACCGACTTACGCAGCGCTCTCACGTCTGATGATCGATACGGGACGCTCTTCCGAAGCTGTCGGAGTGATGCAGACCTGGGTGGGTTCACAGCCTTACAACCCTGATGCTTATGTGGGCCTGGCCTCGGCTCAACAGAAGACAGGTGATCTGAGTGCAGCGCAGCAGACATTGCAGCAGGCACTGCGAGTCCAGCCCAACGAGCCCAAGGTTCTCGCGCAACTGGGCGAGATCCATCAGGCTCAGGGGAACGTGGCTATGGCCAGCCAGATGTATCAGCAGTCATTGGCTGCGAATGTGCATCAGCCGGATGTGCAGGCGAAACTCATGGCGACGGCCAACCAGGCTCATCCGGGAAGTATGCCCGCTACACAGCTTGCTCAGTCGATGCCCAAAGTCCCTTCAGTTCTGCACCCAATCGCGTCCGGCCAGAAAACCCCTGTCTCTCCGACTGCTGCACCAACTTCAATTGCCCGGCGGGCCCCGCAGAATGCCCATCAGGCTGTCCAGCAGCATGCCCAGAACCAACCGGCTATCAATCAGGTGGCTCAGCACCGACCGACATTGCAGCCCATTCCGGCTCGCCAGCCGACACCGATTGCAGCGTCACCTGCTGTGAATACCCCTGCTCCATTCGCCATGGCCAATCAGGTTTCGGCTATGCCACAAGGGAATGTCGTGCAGTGGCAGGCACCTGCTCAGGTCCCGGGATATCGGTATGTGATTCTTCCACAGCCAGTCGCCTTCATGGTGCCGCAGGGACAGGTTCCTCAGCAACAGGTTCCCCAGCAATACCAGGTTTCTTATCAGCCGGTGATGTCACAACCAGCGGGAATTCAGCCTGCCATGCTCCCACAGGCTGTTGTGACCCAGGCACAGCCCGTTCAGACTCAACCGATGCAGGTGGTTTATCAGTGGCCTCAAAGTTATGGAGTACCAGCCAATGGCATGACGGCCATGGTAATCCCGCAAGCTTCGCAGCCACAAACTACATACGGCGCCCAGGCCATAATGGCACCGGCAACACAGAATCATGCGACGACATTTACGCCGCCATTGTACCAGCAGCAACCAGCGGCTGTTCGTTCGCCAATGGTCAGTTCGGTGCCAAGTCCCGGAACATCAGAGACGATCTTCCCTGTCAGCTATCATCCATTGCCGATGACGAGTGCCACCAGTCGTAAAGACGCTTCGCCTGTAGAAACGTCAGCAGCAGCCCAGGTTCCGGCCTTTACACCTCCACCGCAGGAACCAACCGTGGTGAGTGCATCGCACACGACGACTGCTCCCGCGACAACATCGAACCGCAATGGCACGCCAATTCAGGTACTTTCGACACCCACGGAAACGCTGGTTTTGCCGGGTGTGATCCAGCAGCCCTCGACACCGGCCACAAATCTCGAAACCTCAGCGACAAATATGCATGTTCCACCGGCTCCCACCAGAACCGGCCAGCCGGCGGTGGTGGCACCGTCAACATCGCTGGTCTCTCAGACCACAACGGAATTGCCGCCAGGCTTCTAACCAGGTGCTGTTCCCGATAAGCTGTTTCAACAGTGACCATTCAATAGTAGACCACCGAATACCGCTTCGGTGGTCTACTCGCCTTATATGAGAAGCCTTCGGAGAATCTGGTTTGCCTGGAAACGACTTGCCCAAATTGACAGTTTCGCAGCTCTCGGATTGTCTGCGGGAAATCGTGGAAATGGCATTTCCACGAGTGATTGTCACTGGAGAAATCTCAGGCTTAACCCGAGCGAGTTCCGGGCATGTTTACTTCACACTCAAGGACGAAGCCTCGCAGATCAAGGCGGTGATGTGGCGATCATCGGCTATCAAGTTAAAGTTCGACCTGCGCGATGGTCTGGCCGTCGAAGCGATTGGAGGTGTCGAAGTCTATGCACCGCGTGGGCAATACCAGTTGATGGTGGAGCGGTTGACACCTCAAGGGATTGGGCCCCTTGAACTGGCATTTCGTCAATTGCATGCCAAACTCGCGGCAGAAGGTTTGTTCGATGTGGCAAGGAAGCGGCCACTGCCTCGCTTTCCCAAACGCATTGCAGTGATCACCAGCCCTGCCGGCGCGGCGGTGCATGACATTCTGCAGATTCTCCTCAGACGCTGGCCCGGCGTGAATGTCGTCGTTGTTCCTGTGCCTGTGCAGGGCCCAGAGGCAGCACCAAAAATTGCAGCGGCTTTAGGAATGGTCCACCGACTGCCAGATGTGGATGTCGTGATCTGCGGTCGCGGTGGGGGAAGCCTCGAAGACCTCTGGGCCTTTAATGAAGAGGTTGTGGCGCGGGCCATTGCCCAATGTCGGATTCCCGTCATCAGTGCGGTGGGGCATGAAACCGATGTGACGATTGCTGATCTCGTTGCTGATCAAAGAGCATTGACTCCCAGTGAAGCTGCCGAGCGTGTCATTCCGGTTAAAGCGGAGTGGGTTCAACATCTCGATCAGCTCCGTGATCGGCTCTGTTCCTCGCTGGTCGGATTGACGAACAGTCGTCGCAAAGAACTTGAGCAACTGAAGAAGCGAAGAGCCCTGGCGAAGCCATTGGAGCAGATCCATCGTTTCTCGCGGGAGTTGGATGATCTCGAAACTCGTCTTAAGCAAGGCTGGAAAAGAAAACTGGCCAGCCTGAATGCAGAACTGGAGAGTGCTGGTCGGGCACTCCAGGCCTTAAGTCCACTGGCAGTGCTGGAACGTGGCTTTTCCATCAGCAAACGGGTGCCGGGTGGTGAGCTGATTCAATCCGTTAAACAAGTGCAAGTGGGTGATCAATTGGCAACTCTGGTGGCCGATGGACAGATTCTCAGCCAGGTTTTGCAAGTTGATGCGGATGATGATCAGTAAAATCCTGCTTCGCGCGAATAGTCAGGTTTCTGTCAAAACTATCGATTGCTCTGGATGACGGGTTAATTCCGTAAGTATCGATTTTCATTGAGGAATCGATTACAGGATGGGTTCATGAAAGCCACTCGCAGTGATGCCCAGGAAATTGAGGCTGCGAAGATCCTCGATTGATCTCGTCTGGTCGCGGACTCGCGAGGTCTGTCTCTGGCGAGATTTTCGTCACGAGCCATCAGTGATGCCGGGAGTTGAAGATAGTTCTCAAGCTGTCCCGAGTTCTCGTTGGACTGAGTGGAAATCCTGACCTACGGTTGCCACGCAGGCTTGGCCTGTTGCCGTTTTGCCACAAGCGACTCATCAGTTCTGGCACGGCATCCTGCGGCTCAGAATGCGATAAGGCAGCACTGTGTCCAATAGTTCACAATCCTCAACTCGACTACTGCAACTCATGAGGGGCGACCTGCCTGCACTCGATGCCAGGCTCAATGCCCTCTCGGCCGAGTTCGATATTCCCTCGGAAGAGGGGACAGATCGAAATGCGAAGCTCTGTCAACAGCTTTCGGGAATCGACCCTCACTCGACTAGAGAAGGATCGAAGTCTGACAAAGCTGCTCGCACTTCAACTTCTCAGGGTTCAACAACTCGGGCGCACGATCTGGAACCACAATCTTCTTCGAGCACTTCGCCCGGCAAGCCGCCACAACGGCGGATTTTTCAGGCTCATTATTCGGTTCTATTGCCGCTGATTATCCCGGTGGCTGTCTTTGGCCAAACCGCCGTTCTGCTCTGCATCCTGCTGTTTGGTACCCCCATCAGTTCTTTGATCGTCTTTTTGTTCTGTCTGGGTGGTGTGCTGATCAGTGCCATGATTGCCGCTCGATACGAAGCCGACGCCGCCAGAAGGCTTGGTCAACCTGAGAATCGAACTCAATTGACGGCCGATCTGGTGCTGTTTCGAAACATCATCTCGGAAGCCAACCATCTCTTGCAGCAGGCCGAAAAACGAACGGCAGAAGCAGTGCATGCCCGAGCGACTGTCGAAGCGCGATTCAAAGTGCAGAAACGTCACGTCCGCCGTCTGGAAATGGCTTTGGATGATATGGAACAACCAGTGGTTGTGACCGATGTCAATGGACACGCGCTGTACCAGAATGAATCTGCGAGAAGTCTTTACAAACAGATTAGCCAGAAACTTGCACGGGAAATTCAAGAACAGACGGGGCTGATTGACATTCTCGAAGGCATGAAGCCGCTGCTGCAGGAGACTTTGACGCGGCGAGTGGCGAGTGATCGCAGAACAGCCGATATTCCGTGTCTGGCCACGACGTATCGAATTCATGCACATACTCTCAAAGAGAACGAAAACACCCTGCTGGGGGCCGCGCTGGTTCTGCAGGATATCGGGCGAGAGGTGCAGGATCGCAGCCGGCATGCGGAGTTTGTCTCTTCGGTCTGCCACGAGTTCAAGACACCCATGTCGAGCATTAAAGCTTATGCAGAGCTATTGCGCGATGGCGAGATTGATGAAGCTGAAGAACAGCAGAAGATTCTGGTGTTCATCGATGAACAGGTTGATCGCCTGAGCCGGCTGGTCGACAACATGCTGAATCTGGCACGGATTGAAAGTGGTGTGATTCGAGTTCAGAGAAAAGATGTCGAAATCAACCGCTTGCTCAAGAGTGCGCTCGATGTGGTGACTCCTCAGGCTGCAGCGAAATCGCAGACCGTCGAATCGCTACTGAGTGATCTTTATATCCCGGCCCATGTGGATGAAGACCTCTTCAGCCAGGCCGTCGTGAACCTGTTATCAAACGCCGTGAAATACACCCCAGCCGGCGGGAAGATCTCCCTCAAAAGCCGTTTGGAAGAAGATCGAGTCCTGATTGAAGTCCGGGATACCGGCATGGGGATTCCTGCGGCCAGCCTGCCTCGACTCTTTGAGCGGTTTTATCGAGTCCCGGAGAATATGAAAGCTGCTGCAGGAACGGGTTTAGGCCTGGCACTTGTGAAATACATCATTTCCAGCATCCACGACGGATCCATCAGCGTCTCTTCCAAACCAGGCGAAGGAAGCTGCTTTACGATCAGCATACCGGCTGGTCATCGCATTCGAAAAACGCATCGTGTCAACGACCACGTCCTGCTGGATAACTGAAGAAGCACTGTCATCTCGACTGCGATACCGACTACTGCGAATTGGGAAGATCATGAACTACCGTGTCCTGTTATGTGATGACGAACCGCATGTGCTGCTGCCCTTGTCACTCAAGTTCCGCAAATCGGGCTTTGATGTGCAGATCGCCGAACATGGCGGAATTGCCTGGTCAAAAATTCTCGAAGAACTGCCCGACCTGGTGATTACTGACTGCAATATGCCGCATATGAGTGGGCTACAACTCATTGAGAAGATCCGTAGCTGCGAAGCGACACGGCATCTGCCAGCCATTCTGCTGACCGCTAAAGGTTACGAAATGGACGAAGCAGAACTTCAGGAGCGGCTGGGAGTTTCGGCACTGGTGGTCAAACCCTTCAGCCCGAAAGAAGTTGTGCAGACAGCGATCAGGCTGCTGAATCCTGGTGGACACGATTCGGTCGAGATTACGGATCTGACGAATCAGTTCCGACCATAACCTGCCTGACTTTTACTTATTTGATGCAGAGCTGACTTTCCCTGAGAACGGTGAATGATATGCAGGTCTCGACAGAAACCTTTGGAAACGTGCTGGTCGCTCATACTCCGGAGGAGTTGACCGAAGAAACGACACGATTGTTTCACGAAGCCATCGAGACGCATTTGCAGGCAGGATTAAAGAGCGTCGTGTTGCAGATGGATCGCAGCGAAACTTTGGACAGTGCTGGTTTGACGGCTCTGGTTGACCTTCATGAAAGACTTCGCGAACAGGGCGGAAACGTCAAAATCTGCGCACTGACTGAGACTGGTCGCAAGATCTTTCACGTGACCAGGCTCGATGAAGAATTCGACCTGTATGAGTCGATGATCGATGCTGTCGGAAGTTTCCAGTCGTGAAATCGGCTCCATGCTTTAAGTGGCCTCTCATTCGAAAGCTCGGCAACTGATATGGCTGGTTTACTTCAACTCAATAAACCGCGACTTGGCGATCTGCTTGTCCAGAAGGGATATCTCAGTGCAGAGCATCTGGATGAAGCTTTAGCCCAGCAGCACAGCAGTGGGGGGATGCAACTGCTGGGCGAGATTGTCGTCGCTCAAGGCTATTGCTCTGAAGACCAGGTACTCGAATGCGTCGCTGATGATTGCGGCATTCCTTACATTCGTCTCGACAGCCGACTGTTTGATCCGCGCGCTGTGGAGTTGCTGCCTCGGGAGTTTCTCGAAAAGAACTGCATTCTGCCGTTGTTCAAAGTTCGCCAGACTTTAACTGTCGCGACGGCAGAACCCTCGAACATTTTTATTATTGATCAGTTGCGGCAGATCTCGGGCTGCGACATTCAACTGGCAGTGGCGAGCAGTCGAGATATTCGGCGGACATTCCAGATGTACCTGCCGAACTCCAAAGTGTTTGTGATCGATGACATTATCGATGACGTGAATACAGAAGCTGTCGAGTTGATCGAGGAATCGATTGACGACATTTCGTTTGATGTGGATCTTGCCGGTCAGAGCCCGATTATCAAGCTGGTGAATTATGTGATCTTCAGCGCTGTGCGGGATGGTGCCAGTGATGTGCATATCGAACCGACTGAACGGCAGATTCGTGTCCGCTATCGCGTGGATGGAGCGCTACATCAGGCATTGGAATTGCCTTTACATATTGCTCCAGCGATTGCTTCGCGCATCAAGATTATGGCGACCCTCGACATCAGTGAGCGTCGCTTGCCACAGGATGGACGCATTCATGTCTTGATGGAAGGGAGACCGATCGACCTGCGGGTGAGCACCTTGCCATTGCCTCATGGCGAAAAGGTGGTCATTCGAATACTCGACAGCCAGAAGATCAACCTGACACTTTCGCAGTTGGGATTCAGTGCCGAGATTCTGGAGAAGTTTATTGCCCAGATCCATCATCCCAATGGAATTGCCCTGGTGACGGGGCCGACGGGAAGTGGCAAAAGCACGACGCTCTACTCGGCCATCAATGCCGTGACTTCGATGGAAAAGAACGTCTGCACTGTGGAAGACCCGGTGGAATTTCAGTTGCCGATGGTCAATCAGTTTCAAGTGAATGAAAAAATCGGGCTGTCGTTCGCCGCTGTGCTCAGAAGCCTGCTCAGGCAGGATCCGGATATCATCATGGTGGGTGAAATCCGCGATAATGAAACGGCCCGCATCGGGATTCAGGCCGCTCTGACGGGGCATCTGGTGTTCAGCACGCTGCATACGAACGATGCCTGCTCGGCGGTGACACGGCTGATCAACATGGGTATCGAAAGCTACCTGCTGGCTGCCAGCCTGAACATGGTGTTGTCACAGCGACTGTGCCGGCGGATCTGTCCGAAGTGCAAGCAGTCATATGAACCACCCAAAGCCATGCAACTGGCCATGGGAAAAATGGGGATGGAAGCCAAGGAATTCTTCCGGGGAGTGGGGTGCAAGAAGTGTCGGAACACGGGATTTTCGGGACGGGTTGCGATTCATGAACTGTTGGTCGTGGACGACGGCATGCGGGATCTGATTGCTCAATCGCCAGCACTGGGAGAGCTGAAAAGCTACGCCCAGAAGCAGGGTATGATGCCACTTCGTTTCGATGGATTCCGCAAAGTTCGCGAAGGTTTAACGACGATTGAAGAAGTCTTTCAAGCGAGTGATGAAGGCTGGTTACCACTGCGAAGTTAATGGCGGGAAGAAGTTAATGACTGGTCAAAGCGAGACTGCAAAGTGAGATTATCGGCCAAGTTAATCTGAAATCTGCGCTGGTGATGAGATGTGTTTGAGATTGATTTCCTCTGATGGCCTGCAATGGACCTGGTGCCCGTGATGAGCACGTTTACCTACACAGCACGTGATATTCAGGGCACGACACATTCGGGCAGCGTGGAAGCTGAAACGCTGGCGATGGCAGTTCGTCAGCTAAAAACGGATGGATTGTATCCTGTCCAACTGGTGGAATCGGCAGTCTCTCTTCAATTGAAGCCCTGGTTGACACGTAAACCCAGGCAGGCAGATATTGTTTCAATGACGAGCCAACTGGCCGTGGTGGTCGATGCCGGTGTAGCACTTTCCGTGGCTCTGGAAGGTCTGGCCTCACAAGCGGTTTCGCCCGCCCTTAAACAGATGCTGACGACTATCGAAGAACGTGTGAAATCGGGAGACGATTTTTCGACGGCTTTAAGTGAGTTCCCGCGAAGCTTTGATGCACGGTACGTCAATCTTGTCAAAGCCGGTGAAGCGACAGGTCATCTGGGGCCAATTCTCAGTCGGCTGGCGGAACAGCTTCAGCAGGAATCCGAAACGAGGCAAAGAGTCCAGGGGGCGATGATGTACCCTGCCGCCATGCTGCTGATGTGTGTCGGAGCCTGTATTTTTCTGCTGACGTATGTCTTCCCGAAAATTGCTCCGATGTTCGCTGGCCGGGGGATTGAATTGCCAACAGCGACACGCATTCTGCTGACAGTTTCGAATTCGCTGACAGGTTACTGGTGGGCGTGGATCCTGGGTGTGATGGCCCTCGTGGCGGGGAATACTTACCTGCTTTCACAGGAATGGGGACAACGTCTTCGCGACCGTCTAATGCTGCAATTGCCCATTCTGGGGCCACTGGTTCGCAAAACCATTCTCGCCCGGATTGCCCGAACACTTTCGGCAACGGTCTCAGCCGGTGTGCCTGTGCTCCCTGCACTCGAGCTTGCTGCCAAAGTGGCTGGAAACCGCATCTTTCAGGATGCGATGGAAGATGTGGCCTTGCATGTGACCTCTGGTCAGTCGATCGCGCAGATCATGGCTACGAACCCTGTTTTTCCCAAATCGGTCGTCCAGATGATTGCTGCGGGAGAGCAGACCGGTCAATTGGGAACTGTGCTGGGCAAGCTGAGTGATCATTATGATCGCGAAGTGGCGGTTTCGATCAAATCGGCCACCAGTCTGATCGAGCCCATTATGGTGGCTGTGATGGGCCTGGTGATTGGTACGATTGCTCTGGGGATGCTGCTGCCGATCTTTAAGCTGAGCACGCATCATTAGGTGAACGCGAGAGCTGCTTATCTTGCTGGTAGCCAGTAATCGCCCGTCATCCATTGTACGAGCATTTCGAATTCTCGTGGCGGTAACTTGTCGAATGCGGGCATTGCGTTTTTCGCACCAAAGTAATCGTCGCTACCGGGTGCTTTCAGGAACTGCGTGAGCCATTGGCTTCCGCCATAGCCTGTGAGTGTGGGTGCTCCTGTCCCGGAGTTTTCGGCAAGAGGCTTGTCTTCCCCGCGAACATGCATGGCATGGCAATCGATGCAGCCGGATGACAGACTTCCACTGGCGAGTTTGCCAGTGGCAAAGACTTCACGACCTTGCGCCGCCAGTTTCTCATCAATGGTCCCCAGATCTTTCCGGCCTGACTGCTGCGCCATGAATTCGAGCAGTGCCGCCAGACTGGTGGCATTTTCTGGAGCCAATAACAGATCGCGGTTGTCACTGGACCAGCTGGCCATATCGCCTTCGAGAAACCGGGCTGCGACGGTGGCATCGGAGTGATTTTTGAGCGGAGCCAGAACAGTGGCGTAATCGATCAGGATGGCTTTCATCCATTCGCGTGAGCCGAACTGACTCAAATCCGCCGCCGAGAATTGGGGAGGATGAGATGCATGGCTAGCTGCGACAGCTTCGTGCTGATGACAAGCGGCACAGTTCTTCTGAAATAGCCGTGGCCCTTGCGTGAGTGGATCGTTGGACAGCAAAGAGACCGCACCACTGGCAGGAATACCGGTCTGCGAAGCAAGATCAACTGTTCGTTGGGCGAGTTGCTCGCTGTGGTGCAGCGCGAGTTGATGATCGTTGTTGAGAGCATCTTCTCGCAAAGTGGTGACAGTGAGATAACCCACACCTGTGAAAAGGAGCAGCAGAAAGGCGACATTCGCCTTGTGACCCCAACGGGAACGTCCCGTCCAGGGCATGATCAGGATGACCAGGCCAATGAGTGTGGGCAGGTAAATGGCACCGAACACCAGGCCGCCCAGTTGTTGAACGAATTCGAACTTCAGGAAGCGGAACAGAAAGAGAAAGTACCATTCCGGCCGGGCAGCAGAAAACGCCTCGGCAGGGTTCATGGGGGCTCCCAGTTCAGCCGGTTGTATCAAAGTCAAACCGACAACAGCGACGACAGCCAGCAGCGAAAAGATTCCATTGCGAAGTGCCTGCCCGGGCCAGAATCGAGTCGCGTTGAGCGGGACTTCATCCTGCATAGCTCGTCTGGCTTCGGCTCGCCACAAAAGGGATTGCAAGCCCAGCACACCCAGGAAAGCGAGTGGAAGTAAGCCCACATGCAGAACGTAGAGCCGCGATAAAGTGAGATTTCCGTAACGACTGCTCCCCTGCACCAGTTCCTGCAAATAAGGCCCGGCCACCGGGGCTGAAGACATGATGTTCAGAAAAATGCTGGTCGCTGCATGAGCCCGCTGGTCACCAGGGAGCTGATAGCCGGTATGCGACAATCCCAAAATACAGAGCCCGCCGGCAATCGTGGCCCAGAAGCTCAATTCACGCGGAGCCAGATACCAGCGATCCCAAACGATCTGCAGCACCTGTAAAGCCAGAGCAACGACCATTGCCTGGGCGGCATAATGATGAATTCCGCGGACAAACCAGCCCCAATGCAATTGATGCTGAATGTAGTATGTGCTCTCCCACGAAGACAGGCGTCCTGGCGAATATGTGCCCGCCATGGCGAGGCCAGTGACGAGTTGAGTGATAAAGAGCACCACCAGCACAGAACCCCAGGCGTAACGCCAGCGCGGGCCACCCGCTACGGGAGCGTTTGCCAGCTCTCGAAACCAGGTGATCAATCCGGTGCGTGCTTCTAACCAATGACTCACTCGATGCATATTGCCGCATTCCTCAATGCCAGCGAGAACCTGTTGTACACCGAACTGACACTTCAAGCTTGATGGGATGGAGTCGAGTTCGAGGTCTGTTGTGGGCTGTCAAACAACGATTTTCTCCTGGATCCCGGTTCGAAATTCCTGATACTTGACCCAGACCATTCCAGCGGGATCAATGCGTGCTTCCAATTGATCCAGCGGCCGGGGCGAGACTTTATTCATGGCCTGGCCATCGAGCGCAAACGCACTGGAGTGACAGGGACAGAAAAACCGGCTTTGATCGGCTTCGTAATCGACTTTGCAACCCAGATGCGGACAGATATCGCTGAAGACCACGACGGTTCGATCTGGAAATCTTCGCAGGTAGATGGTGCCAACTGGTTGATCAGGGAAAACCTGCCAGGCATCGCGGACATCAATCCGCACGACACTTTTGACAGGAGTTCCATCTTCAGGAAGCTCATCGAACCTGATGATTGGCAAAAATCCACTGGCGAGTTCTGCTGCCGGATTGCCTCCTGGGGATGAATCCGCAGCGCTACTGGACTTTCTGAGGAGTGGATCGAGAGTCAGGCCGACTGCGGCAGAGACCGGGATGGCGACAGCAGCCAGAAACGATCCACAGGCGAGCATGGCTGCGACAGCGTCGCGTCGCGAGGGCGCTAAATCGGTTGATGTCTGCGAAACGATCGCCTCTGCTGGAGCAGGAGGTGAGAGATGTGATCCCTCAGACTCAGACGCCACGCTGGGTTTGGTCGTCATAAAGGAAACACCGCTCGGTGGGAATTCGGGTGGGAGGGAAGGGATGTCAAATGCTGACACGACGAACTTCCTGTCGACATTTTGACAACCTGCTTGGAAACCTGAGTATACCGCAGCACTCAACCCATCGAAATACACCGATCTGAAAATATGATTTGATTTGTCTTAACCGAGTTTGTGTTAACTGGCAGGAATTGAACTGCTGGCAGGATCGGGAAGGGCTTTCAAGCCTTCGAGCATGGCTGCGTGAACTCGCGCGTGTGCCACATCGAGGGGGCCGGGAAGAGTTGCACCGGCAGCCTGTTTATGACCACCACCCCCGAACTTTTCGGCAATCGAAGCCACATTCAGGCCACCGCGACTGCGAAAACTGAATTTGATCTGGCTATTCATCTGTTCAACACCAATGTAGGCCGCTCTGGTGCCGGCAATGCGCAGACATTCGTTCACGAGGTCTTCGGTGTCTGCAGGCACTGCTCCGAGTTCGACAAAATCGCTCCATTTCACAACTGTCGATGCCAGCAGGCCATCGGCATCGAGTTGAGCACGACCTAAAACGCGGCCACAAAGGTGGAGCCTGGCCAGGGTCGATTGCTCGTAGAGATGACGGTAGATATCTGTGGGGTCGGCCCCCCGCTCCATGAGCGCACCCGCGATCTGCATCGTTTGCGAATTGGTGGCAGGAAAGCGGAACCAGCCCGTATCAGTGGCAATGGCCGCATAAAGGGCCGTCGCCGCGACTGGGGTAAGAGGAACATTCATGAATTCGCAAAGACGGAAAATCAAAGAGCCTGTCGCTTCCGATCGAGTGTCTTTGAATTCCATGGCTCCGAGATCATCACTGCTCACGTGATGGTCAATGACAATTCGTGGAATGGTTGTCGTACGCATCCACTTGCCAAGATCGCCCAACTGTTGCCAGGCGCTGGTATCGACAATGATGTGCAAATCGGTCTCAGCCAGGCTGGCACTATTCACAGAGCCGCCAAAGGTTTCGACCATCTGCTCGGGGTCAATCCAGAACAGATTGGCCGGCGGTGCCGAGGGATTCACAATGCGTACGGTCTTGCCAAGATGTTTGAGCAGACAGGCCAGGCCTAAAGCTGATCCAATGGCATCCGCGTCTGGTCGAACATGGCTCGATACCAGGATGCGTTGATGAGACTCAATCAGCGGGACAATCGGTTTCCAATCAATCGTGTTCATATCCCGAATGATAAATACCTGGAGCCCTGCTTCACCAGCAAAGTTTCCACAGAAATTTTGCAGACGGCTTTCAATGATCGATTGAAAACACTCCATCGACGGGATCTGCATGTTGGATTAACAGCGAAAATCTTGCTGCTTAATCGTTTGATGGTGACTGAAGTACACGTCTTCACCTTCAGATTTAATGGAATTGAAGGGGCAATTCGTCACTCCACAGGAAGGCAGCACATCGACGCCTGCGCTTTTCTGCGGGGGGCCACTCCGACTGAATCTGCTGGCAGGCGAGAAAAATTTCCTCGACGGAGGGATCGTTCCACTGCCGATCCAGCGACTCTTTTCGTGGTTGTGATCGCTTCACTGGTGTTTTGAACAAATGACTGGCGGTGGTCTGAAGGATCAAAATGTGACTCCTGATAGAAAATTGAAGATCGAAGGTGTGCAAATCACAGCTTGTGATCGCGTATGAAAAGGTCATCATGCGATTCCGCAGACGGCATGGATCGCATACTTGGAACATCTGTTGGAACTGGGCGCGATGCAACTCTTGGCCAGCTTTCGTATCCCGTTGGGATCAGAAAGAAATGGTCTGGTCTTGTTGAGCCGCTTATTGGAGGGATCAGGCTGGTTGATCAAAATCATCAGGCAAATTTCGTACCCCGGATTCAAAAGTTTTGTGCCTGTGAGCCTGCCGTTCATTGCGCTGTGATACGCATTCCGCAATTAATGGCGCGTTGAGAATCTGTCACGCATGCTTGCTCGGAGCCGCCAGCATGGCACTTACAGCGCTGTCAAATCCTGGTATTCGTAGAGGCCGGGATGCATGCCGTATGGCCGCAACTGTCGAAAGCCACCCATTTCCCCGGAGCTTTTTTGTGAGATGTTTCTAGTGCACTGTCACACGTGAGGCTGAGAAATGGAGATAACCCCTTAAGTCAGCTCGCCGCATGGGATTCATCTTCTCGATACAGACCGCACCTCCGCGGCCAAGGAAATGAGAAGATTTCGACTGCCAACTGGTCGATTGGCAACCAGTTGGGCGGTGAACCGCCATCGATCGGGGTCAAAAACAGGAATTCGCGAGTCGATTGGTGACTTTCGAGCGTTTGGCACGACCCGTGCTTTGCAGGGATCATCAGTCAACACAAATTTTTGAGTTACGACTGCGAATCGAACCATTTCCTAAAGTCATTTCTTCAGCGTGTGAACATCAGGCTGCCAATGCTTTTTGAAAGCCAGGCGAGGTCTCACACTTTTCGAAATGACGCATTCAGAAGATTGGAGAGCATCATGCTGAGCTGGGCACTGACATTTTTGATTGTGGCAATCATTGCCGGCGTCTTGGGGTTTGGAGCGATTTCGGGTACGGCCGCCTGGATTGCCAAGCTGTTATTTGTGGTGTTTATCGTGTTGTTTCTATTGAGTCTGATCATGGGGGGGGTACGCCGCCCCTCGATATAGATCGACACTCTATAAAGAAGTTGACTAGTGTTCTGATCGGATCAGACCACTAGTACAGGACGCTCGCTCAACACAATGAACTTTTATTAAGGAATCGATCAGCATGATTACACGTGAAGAAATCCAAGGACAGTGGACACACCTTAAAGGTCAGATTCGGGAACGCTGGGGCCAAATCAGTGATGATGAACTTCAGCAGGCCCAGGGGAATACTGAGCAATTGATCGGTCTGCTCGAAAGCAAGACTGGAGAA
>JAIXUU010000110.1 GCA_027483405.1 Planctomyces sp.
CATCGGAATAATGGCGGCTGCAAAGGTGATCGTTTCCCGAGCAGGAATTCCAGAATCACTGTCGAGATCGGGCATCATTCCCGCAATGGTTACGAAGCCACCAGCCAGCAGGCAGGTGGATGCTGGCATTTGCAATGTGTAGTAGCCCCAGTAGGCATACCCTGTGCCTACCGCTGCTGCGACGCCAATATGTGTCTGAAAGCCCGCCATGGAGCCATTCCGTTGGAGACACCAGATCGAGAATTTGAGCCAGTGGAGTTGGCCCGTCGAGCAATCGTGCAAGACTCCTTCTCGCACAGGGGATACGGTGCAAGATATATGCCGGTCGCTTGGGGTGGGTCAATGCAACTCTTTACCAATTCAAGGGGTTATGGCGATGATCGGCGATTTTTGCCGGTGATGAGGTGCGACCGATTGCCAGCTTCATACATTCGGAGAGAAGGCAGGGCAGACACGGTTGAGCCAGTTCGTGCTCTGTTCGAGGAATAACGAGTGGCAAGGTTCGAACTCGATGGTGTGAGCCGCCTCTGCATACCACTGGAGTTCGTGGGGAAGCTGCGAACTTTGAAGTTCTTTCTGGAAAAGAGCTTGAGTGCGATGACTGTCAATAATCTGATCCTGCCCGGCCAAAGCGAGAAAGACAGGTCTTTGAGGTTGGCTCAGCCCCTGGAGGGCCAGCGGCCCCAATTGATGGTGGTGCCAGAAGAATCGTAATGTGGCTTCCCTGAGGGCGAGAGCGTCACGAGCAATAAACTCCTGAGCAGAGATGTTTCTGGTGAAACGCTCAGGTTCCAGCCCGGGAATTTTTTTGAGCTTTTGGCTCAATGAGGTTCTTTGAACGAATTTCAATAGTAATTTCTGCAATCGAGTGGGCTCGATCCGTGGGCAGATCCCAGGGTACAACAGCATGTAAGCCGATAGATTTTCAGGCCACAAACTCGCATAGGCGGCTGCCAGGCGACCACCCCAACTCAGTCCTGCCAGCACAATCTGAACCTGGAATGATTCCACGGATCGGTCATGAAATGACTGCCTCAGTGAGCCTATCGTGAGACTTCTGGCAAGGTTGATCCATGCGGAAATGTCGAATAGCCAGCGATCGGCGTGCTGGACATCACCTCGATGGGTGGTGTTGGTTCCCGATCCTCGTCGATCAGGCGCAATGACCAGCCAGCCTTGATGAGCCCAATGGGAGCAGGATCGATAGTACCAGCCTGAGTGGCTTTGTATGCCATGCAGCAGAATAAGAGCCCGTCCGGAAGGTTGGGTCGGTTGCCAGAGGCGATAATTCGCTACATAGCCATCGGACATGACCAACTGCTGCGGTTCGGGAAGAGAGGCAATCGCCTGTTGCGGTACGCTCATCGAATGGCCTGGCAGCATGCTGATTGATCCTGTACTGCTCGATGCTCAGATTATTACTCCGAGGTGATGATCCTTCGGGTCGCAGGGGGAATGTGGCCAACCCCAAAGGGATGACAAACTGATCGGCTTCTCTGAAAGCCTGTTGAGGATTGCCATTTGCTGGTTCGTCCGCAAGATAGCTGTGTTCCCGGTCGTCGAACAGATGGATTTGACGGGTTGTGAAGTGAGCCAGTCGTTGCAACTTTTTCAGTTAAAGACGATCTTGTCTGTCAGTCATTGAAGCCAATTGAGTGGAATCGACGCTCGTTTTTCGAAAATCGACCGTCAGGCTCGCTAAGGGACGTGTTTGTGCCACAAAGGATTGCTCTGATCATTCCGACGCTGGATCAGTCAGGTGCTGAAAAGCAGTTCACGCTGTTAGCGACTCATTTGTCGAAAGCGGATTTTTCCTGCAGGGTATTGGCTCTCACCAGAGGCGGCCCTTATGAGAAAATTCTGCAAGAGCACGACATCGAAGTGCGTATTCTAAACAAGCGATGGAAGTTCGATCCCTCGGCTTACTCACGGCTTCGACGCGAATTGATCGAGTTTGATCCAGATATTGTCCATACCTGGCTTTTTGCGGCCAATGCTTATGGTCGCTTGGCTGCCAGAGCCGTTCCTCGTGCCAAGGTGGTTGTTTCTGAGCGTTGCGTCGACAGTTGGAAAGCTGGTTGGCAGACATTCCTTGATCGGCGTCTCATCGCCAGGACCGATCAACTCATCGGTAACTCGAAAAGCGTGGTGGAGTTTTATCGGAAGTTGGGCATTCCAGAGAGCAAGCTGGGTTGTATTCCCAATGGCATTGAGTTGCCTGTGATCGAACCAGTTTCGCTGGCTTCAAAAGAGGCTTGGAGAAGTGAGCAGGGGATTCCCAAAGAAAGTTTTGTGGTGGGTTATGTCGGCAGACTGGCCCCGCAAAAAGCCATTCAAGACCTGATCTGGCTATTGAAACCCTAAGGCAGATTCGTCCTCAGTGTCACCTTTACATTGCGGGAGATGGCCCGGAACGAGGTCGCCTGGAGAGACTGGTGCATGCCGTTCATGCCGATGCCCATGTCCATTTTGCGGGACATGTGAACAAAACTGATGAGATCTATCGACATATCGATGCGTTTTGTTTGCCGAGTCGCTTTGAAGGGATGTCCAATAGCCTGTTAGAAGCGATGAGTTGGGGAGTCCCCTGCCTGGCAAGTGCAATTCCAGCGAACGCAGAGTTGATCGAGAATACCAGGAGTGGCCTTTTGTTCAATGCCGGGGATGCTGTGGGATTGATGCAAGGGCTGCGGCGGTTCATTGATGAGCCCGAACTGCGGCATCATCTGGGCTTGCAGGCGCGGCAGCGAGTTTCCAGTGAATTCACAATCCCTCAAATGGTGGATCGCTGGGTTTCTATTTACAGAAGTTTAAATGCAGTCAATGGTTAAGTCCATTTTTTGTGACATCTCTGAGATGCGGGAGCTTTTTTCAGTCCATGAAAAGCCAGTGGCAAAAGTGGAAGATTCTCTAAAATCCAGCGACAGACATAAAAACTTGCAAATTCAAATGAATCACAAATCAGTTTTCCTCACGCTTTTCTGGTCTTGGTCGTAGTATTCATCGAGCGTTCAACCAGTTTGCCTGAAAGGCAGATGCTTTACGCAGGTACATCTTGTGAATGCTGTTTCAGCGGAAAATTGTTCGCCAAGCGAAATAATTGAGGCGAATGCTGAAATCGACTGGCATGATAACTGCGTTGGAAAGAAGGAACCGGGTGATCGTTCGTGCCCGGGTAGTGTCGAGCTTTAATTTAGCAGGAGGTGCACCATGTCTCGCAATGACGCTGTCGCCAAGATCAAGAAGCACCTGCTCCTGCAACGTGAAGATCTCAGGTCGAAGATTGCAGAAGAAATGGGTCTGGCCTATTCGCCAGACGATGGCATTAATGACCTTGGTGAAACCGCTGCACTGGTGGAGCAGTCCGAGCTTCATACTCAGTTAGCCGCCTTGGAAACACGTGAGTTGATGCAAATCAACCGCGCCTTGGCACTCATTGAAGAAGGTCATTACGGAGTCTGCCAGAAATGCTCCAAAGCCATTCCTCTGGCCCGACTTCAGGCTGTCCCATTCACCACGGTTTGTGTCGAATGTCAACGTCGCCAGGAAGATCTGGGAGACAACGACGAAGACGCCTACTCGGTCGATTGGCGTAAAGCTTACGATCATGAGCGGCGCTCCAACACAGCCGAATACAGTGTTCAGGATTTCGATCTCGCTTCCGAATGATCTATGAATTGAGAAGCGTCTTCAGTCAACCGAGACGTCTCGTTAAAACATAGCTGTGATCCAATTCAAGGGCAGGACATCCAGGCGATGTCCTGCCCTTTGATTTTTCCAACTGACGACAAGCTTTGGCGTCGCCTGATGTCGCAGAACAGAAATCCTTCTCCTGGAAAACCTTCTATGCAAAGAATCCGGTCTCGATCTTCATCCAAACAGAACAGAGATTGTTTACATCAATGATCGTTGATCGTTATGATTCTTTCGTCACCATTCGAGGAGTCATTGATCAACAACGTGTTTGATCTGATGACATTGATTCAACTGGCTATACTTTCGCCCTCGTCTGTACCCCTCTTTCCTGTGGAGCAACCTCTTTATGACTCAGCGTTCCGTTCAAAAAACCGGCGTCGATCGTCGTGACTTCCTCAAAACCACGGCAGCTCTGGCCGGAGCCACAATGCCGTACTGGGCAATGACCAACTCAGTGCGAGCCATGCAAAGTCCCAACGAAAGACCAGTGCTGGGTTGTATCGGGACAGGGGATCGCTGGTACCAGATTGTGGGTGGAGCACTCCGCTATTCCGATGGGGCTGCAGTGTGTGATGTCGATAAATCCCACGTCGGCAAGGGACGCGAAAAGGTCCTCGAAATCCACGGCAAACGAAATCTCACACGAGATGTTGAGGCCTACGAAGACTATCGCAGGATCCTTGACCGCAAGGATATTGATGTCGTCACGATTGTCACCCCTGACCATTGGCACTCGAAGATTGCCATTGAAGCCATGCAGGCCAACAAAGATGTTTATTGTGAGAAACCACTCACTTTGACAATTCAGGAAGGCAAGCAGATCGTCAAGGTCCTCAAAGAGACCAAGCGTGTTTTCCAGGTCGGCACACAACAGCGCAGTGAAATGGGGCTGAACTTTCTCAAGGCGGTCGCGATGATTCGGGATGGCCGTATTGGAAAAGTGCAGAAAATTACCTGCGATATTGGTGGTGCGCCAGCCAGTGGAGAAATTCCGGCTGTTCCCACTCCCGCTGATATCAACTGGGATATGTGGCTTGGCCAGGCACCAATGGTCGATTTCCGATTTAAAGACACAGGCAGCAAATGGGGCAACAGCCGCTGCCACTATGAATTCCGCTGGTGGTACGAGTATTCGGGCGGCAAGATGACCGACTGGGGTGCTCATCACGTCGATATTGCCAGTTGGGCCATCGAAATGGATTCCAGCGGCCCCACCTCAGTTGAAGGCATTTCGGCCACACATCCTTGCGAGATGAAAGATGGCTGGCCTCAGCAGGTCGATCGCTACAACGCAGCCACGGAATTCGATGTGAAGGTCATGTGCCCCAACGATATCGAAATGCACATCGTCAGCAAGTCCAAAGACGGCAACGGCATTTTGTTCGAAGGAACGGAAGGACGCTTCCACGTTAGCCGGGGTGCCATGAAGGGCAAACCCGTAGAAGATCTGAAAGATAACCCGATTACCGAAGAAGCACTCGTCAAGATTTACAAGGGGAAGGTTCCCGGTAATCACATGGGGAACTTCTTTGAATGCATCAAGGATCGAACAGATCCCATCTCGGATGTCTACTCGCATCATCGGGCCATGACGGTTTGCCATCTGGCGAACATCGCGATTCGTACAGGCAAGAAGATCGATTGGGATTCACAATCGGAAACCATCACCAACGACCCCGCTTTGAACCAGTGGCTCTCGCGCGAACAGCGTAAGGGTTATGAGATCAATGTGAGTGTCTGATGCCTTCTTCAACTGAGACTGACTGAATCAGAAACCTTCTCAACACAACTGCTGTTGAGAAGGTTTTTGTTTTTCCCTGATTGGTGACTTGGACCATCGTTCCAGGGAAACAAGTTCTATCGAGCAAGGAATTCCTTTCGACCGGCGTTCAATTTGCGATTGTTGTCAACCAGGGGAGACGACCCCTCGTTTTGATGACAAAGGGCAACGCAATGGTCAACCAGCGAATCATCTGTGGCATTCTTGCAACATGCCTCTGGGGATCTTTAGAGGTTGCGCAAGCTGGCGCTGTGGTGACTTTGGTCGATGGACGGATTTTGAAAGCCGATACGGCGGAATTTTCGGGCAATGGACAGAGTCTGATTCTTGAAACGATACGCGATGGTCTGGTCATTCGGCGAACTTTGAATCGATCAACAGTCGCTAAACTGGAACTGGATGATGTTCCCGCGCCGGGACAAGTGGCCGTCTCCTCCGCAGCAGTCATAGAGCCTCCAGCAGACTCAATGCGGTCCCAGGCTGATCCTTCCATCGATCCACGGCAGATACAGCCCGGCATTGAACAGGTGCTCTGGATGGAAAATCGCATGATGATTCAGCAACCGGGGTATCTCGTCGGAAGTCCTCAGGCACCTCAGAGCATCAAGCAGTTTGCCGGTTGGCCTTCAGCAGGAGTGGTCGTTGGTGTGCGACAGGACCCGCTGGAAGCGTATGGACAGCAGGCAGCACGCTGGTATCCACAGGGGATTCCCCAACTGGAAGCCGGCTACGCCAGGCAACTCTTGCGGAATGATGCGGCTTATCAGGTGGCTCCGCCCTGGGCCTTTAATTCATGGAACAACCAGCAAGGGACAACGAACCCCGGTTATCTGCCCCCGGATCGCCGATTTTCGCTGCCCTATTCGCCATAACAATTCGATGTTCTGAACACGAATGTTGCATAACGGGAGCTGCGGGCCGAATGAATGATCGTACTGGTTAAGTGCTATGTCTGACGACTTCGGTCGACCATGTTTTCTTGATCACTCCAGCAAACAGCCCTCGGCTGAATCTTTCGATTCGAACCGAGGGCTGCTTTTGTATTGTGCTTGAGGCCCTGGAAAACTAGATGCCAGAGAATGGATGCTTGGCTGAATCCTTCTTGGCAATCATTTCATCGGCACTGGGCTCGTTCTTCATGGCGCGAGCAATCGCGAGCTTAGTTGCTTCGTAGTTGTAGTCGACGATCTTGCGATCATCGGCGGCTTCCCAGTGAATGAACACGCCGCAAACAATCACGAGCTTTTCTGCCTGATCCTTAGGAATAACCCCTTCGGCAACAGAATCCGCCACAGCCTTCGCTACTGCATACTGGGCAGGACCAAACATCTGGACAGCCTGGCGGGCACCCTTGATCGTGACCTTGGTGATCATCACGGTGGCTGGCTTGACAGCCAGATTCGGTGTGAGGACGGCCAGCAGGTTTGAATGTCCAGCTTTCTGGTCGGCCAGGGCATTGGCAAAGGCCACGCCGACGGGGCCGTTCTTGTCACCAATCATGAGGTCGATGTGGGCAATTTCGTTGCCTTCGCCAGCCAGTGCTTCACCGATGTAAAATGACATGAGATGTGCCTTTCGTCCGTTCTTCGCATTCGCAGGAATATGATCAAAGCAGGACGGTTCCGGGGAGCAGTCAGGTCAAAGATCAATGAGCCTCGCGGCTCGATCTTGCCTTAACACTCCCGTCAATACGTTTACAACCTGCTCAATATCCAAGCTTTCTACAAGCCAGGAGTGAGTTGCCAGAGCCACTCATCTCATCGCTTCTGGTTTCATTTCGAGAGTGTTTCTAACACAGCCCAAGTGCAAAAGCCAGCAGGCAAGGACGATCGTGATGGTTGCCAGGCAGTCCAAGCCCACCATCTCTCTGCCAAGAGGTGCCGGATTGAAAAAAGAGCCTCGTCCTGCAGGGAACGAAGCTCTTTTTCTAATGACGACATTTATGCCCAAAGATTACTGAATGTAATCATTGATGATATTTTCCAGCAGTTCCTGTCGCCCCGACTGATTCCTGGCCACTGCTTTACCTTCCATTACGTACTTTTCCAGATCGGCAAAGGTGATCTTGCCAGATTCAACGCTGTTGCCAATACCTGCATCCCAGGTGGCGTAACGATTCTTGACGAAATCTTTCAAGACCCCATCTTTACGAATGGCGGCCGCAATTTTCGCACCGCGGGCAAAGGCATCCATCCCGCCGATGTGAGCATAAAAGAGATCCACGGGCTCGAAGCTTTCGCGACGAACCTTGGCATCGAAGTTGATCCCGCCGGGTGCCAGTCCCTGTTGTTCGAGGATCACCAGCATGCACTGTGTCGTCAGGTAAATGTCTGTCGGGAATTGATCGGTATCCCAGCCGAGGAGCAGGTCGCCAGTATTGGCATCAATGCTCCCCAGTGCATTCTGCATGGAGGCATAGGCCAATTCATGCATCATCGTGTGGCCCGCCAGCGTGGCGTGGTTGGTCTCGATGTTCATTTTGACGTAATCCGTCAGGCCATAAGCCCGGCAGAAGTTCATACAGGCTGCCACATCGAAGTCGTACTGGTGCTTGGTCGGTTCTTTCGGCTTAGGTTCAAACAGGAACTGACCTTTGAAGCCAATGGCCTTGGCATGTTCGACGGCGAGATGCATGAACTTGGCCAGATGGTCGAGTTCTCGCTTCATATCGGTGTTATAGAGGTTCTGATAGCCTTCGCGACCACCCCAGAACACATAGTTTTCACCGCCAAGTTCGTGGGTGACTTCCAGTGCTTTTTTGACCTGTGCACAGGCATACGCAAAGACATCGGCATTAGGGCTGGTCGCAGCACCGTGCATGTATCGAGGATGCGAAAAGAGATTGGCAGTGCCCCAGAGAAGCTTGATTCCGGTTTCCTGCTGTTTCTCTTTCAGCCTGGCGACCACGGCGTCGAGATTCTTGTTCGACTCAGCCAGTGTGGCCCCTTCGGGAGCTACATCGCGGTCATGGAAGCAGTAGAACGGGGCTCCCAGCTTTTCGACGAACTCAAAAGCCACATCGACTCGCTTGATGGCGTTGGCCACGGATTCTGTGCCGTCATCCCAGGGCTTTTGCAAAGTGGCTCCACCAAATGGATCACTTCCGGTGCCGCGGAAGGTGTGCCAGTAGGCCACGCTGTACCGGAGCAGATCCTTCATGGATTGCCCTTCGATCTGTTCGTCCGCGTTGTAATGCTTGAAAGCCAGCGGATTTTTAGACTTTGGGCCTTCGTAGACGATCTTCGAGATTTCAGGAAAGTACGACATGAGCAGTGCTTCTTGGCATGAATGAGTGAATGTGCGAGCGGCCATCGCTCTACAGTGCGCGAAGTTTACCACTGAGGCTGGACACAAAACAGATCCACGAGCATTGATGAAATATTTCTCGCAGGATTCGTGTTTTTTTACTGGTCGGGCTGAGCAGAAATTCTCTGATTTTTCCAAAAACGCCCAACGGGTCTGGCTCACTGATTAGAGAAAACTTACCAGCCCGAAAAGACAGGGGCTCCTTCAAAATCTGTCGGCACCTCTTCCAGGGCTTCGTCCATTCCCCGGTCTCGAAAGACATGCAGGATCCGGGCACGGCTGATTTCATCGTACTCCGGCTCGGGATAGTTCTTCCGACCAAGATTCGGGGAGCGATGAATATCAAGTTCGGCAACGATCACGCGAATCCCGCGAAGCCCGGTAAACTGGCGTTCTTCGGCACGCTGCCTGCCCCCATGCATATCGTAAGTTTCGAACATCACCCGCAAGACTTTGACAAACTTACGAAAGGAAATTCCCTTCTCAAGATAGATCAGATCGATATCGAGGGCTTTCGTCAGCAGGTAGTAATGATGTCTCGCACGCAAAGAAATAGCCCGGTAAAAAGGCCATGAAAGAATCGGGTCAAGAATAGTCCGATCCCGGAGAAATCGGGATTCCCGGTCACCATCCGCAGCCAGACCCAGCATGAACCAGTGCTGCAATCCGACCAGAATCCCGGTGGGTGGCGATTCGCTCTGCCTGGCGAGTGGTTTCATGAGCTTCTCCAGACCACGGAGTAGCTCTCTCCGGGCAGCGATTTCAAATCGTCTCACGCGTAGAAAGGCCTCCGAGTCATGCCACAAACTGGCCGTTGGCGCAAGGCTTGAATTCGCCTCCATTGAATCTGCAGAGTCTGTTTGTCTGGTTGCTGAAGCTGTGTGTACCCTCTGTGGAATAACCAGCTTTTGAATTCTTCCCAACGTCGCAGAAAAGAGTTGTGTGACAGGTCGTGCATATTGTTTCCAGTGAACAGTCGCGATCGGCTTCACAGACAATTCGTGAGGAATTCGCGCTGGGTGAAAAACTGTTGCCAGCAGCAAATATCTGAGATTGATGACAGTGATCATCAGCGATCCCAGGCAGGCAACCCATGTGATCAATCCCTGCAGCAGATTCAGGGCCGGCAATTGATGTGCTGTCGCGTTTGGTAACGTCCCTGCAAAAATGAGGGCTGGAACAGCCAAAGAAATGGGGAATGACCACTGAATCGTCATTAACCAGCGCCCATCAATATGCATCAGTCGTGTTCCTGGGGCTTGTCGGCAAGTGAAAAGTAAACCCTGGCCGCAACAGAGAATTGATAGCAGAATCAGCGCATACATGCCCAGGATGAGGTTGACTCCCCATCGGCATGGAAGCAGCAGTGCAGCAACGAATACGAAGAGAACTGCCAGGCACGAAAGTTGATGAATTCGGCGGCGGATCTGGTCATCCTCTGCATCAGCCTGACGGGGATTATTCAATAGTTTCCCCGCATGCTCCATGAGCATGTCATGCAGGCCCAGATAGAAAAACACCCCATGGATCACCATCGCTGAAATGCCAGTGATAACGACCAGTGACCATAGGCCAAGCCACGGCAGGTAAAAATTCCCTGCGGCAAACTCTCTTAAGAAGGCAGCCGGGTAAAATGTGGTAACGATTGCCAGCAGCGTGAGTGGAAATGTGGCGACCGCAATCGCACCCCAAAGCCGAGGCAGACCGTAAAGTCTGTGATGGGCCGGGGGGCGAAAGTCGACACCAAAGTTCATCAGGCTTTTTCGGAATTGCTTCAACCCCCGGTCAATTTTCAGTATCAGCCATGTCACAATGGCCAGTGGCTGCCTGCGATGAACTCGAATTGTCAGGATGAACGCTATAATCAAAGCCACGAATGAGGCCAGGTCAAACCAGTCCGACTTCGTCTCTCGACCCAGAAGTTCGAGGAGTACGAGCAGGCAGAGCCACAATGTGGCTGTGACTTTCGCAACCGGTGAAGCCGCTGACAGTTGTTGCCAGATTCGCGAGAACATCCGCTAATTCCTGCCAAAAGCATACAGTCGCTGCAATCACCAGCATCATCAGCTCTTGTGCTCGTGATATGATCGATCCAAAGCTCTGTTTTAAAAACTGTGCCTGACTGAGGTTGAGTTTGACGATGGGAGAATTTCTGATGTTCAGTGCAATCCTCGCCGGAGCATGTTGACCACACTCCCTGAGGCAGTTTACGCTCATTGCTGGTCAGTTTGCATAGATGATTGCGTTGATCGCGGACCGTTTTTTCCAGTTATTCCCGGTATGACTGGAAGTCTGAGAAAGGTGTGGGTCACTGACTCTTCCACTGGTAAGGAAGTTTTGCCAGTCGAGGGGACATTGCCGATCATTATTCCCAGGCGGCTGTGGAGTTTGTGCCGGGTCGATCTCGTTTGTTTCTTATTTCGATGAACCGTGATCGGGTCAGTCTATTTGACGGATTTCGATCAGGAAGCCGATAGAGGCGTGCTCATGCATACAGTTGGTAAAGTACTGATCTGGCTGGTGGTGCTGGCTGCAGGTGCAGGAACCGTCTTGACTGCCAAGCTGATTCAAGTGCGTAACAGCCACACTCGCAAGGCCGAAAAACTCGATGCGGACTTTGCCCGCGTTTCAAATCAACTCGGTAAGGCCGAGGCCGAATTGAATTCACTCAAGGCCGAGCTTGCGCGTGAGTTGCTCAATTGGGATCGTGCTCCGTTGCAGGGTGAGACTACTGTCATCGATCCTCGACAGGGTCGGATAGCTGTTCGACTTGAAAGATCAAGTGGATTGAAGGTTAACCAATGGCTGTATGGCTTTGAGATCAATCCAGAGGGAAAACCCGTGTATCGCGGCGCGTTCGAGATAACTCAAGTCGCTGATGATCAAGTTGCACTTGTGCCGACCTTCCGTCTGCGTGCGGAAGATATCGCCAGCCTCAAAAGTGGTAACTGGCGCTGGCGCACGCTGATTCCTGCCGCATTTCCTGCTCGCCACAGCGATCTCCAGCTCCAACTCGTCAAGAACGACGAACTCCTGGTCGATCGCACGGCGAATGTCACCGAGCAGCAGAAACTCCTGAAAGAAGCCACCGCACAACTGACGAGACGAAGAGAAGAAATCGTCGGTGGCCCCAGCCTGCCCAAAGAAGATTTCCGACCCACTGAAGAAAAGGCCGGTCTGGTCGCAGCACTTCAGGAAGTGGAAGAAATGCGCAATCAACTCCTCATCGATGTCGATCAGCTTCGCCAGCAATTGCGGCAGGTTTCGAGCGAGCTGGGCAAAACTCAGGAAGAGAACGTCTCTCTTGTGAAACGATTGCCCAGTGCAGCCAAGGAAACTGCCAGCCGACAGCCCTGATTTCTCACTCGTCATTTCACGGATGGATACCCATGACCTCTGTTCCATTGCGAGTGGTCTATGTGGGGAGTTTTGATCCCCTGACGCTGGGGCATCTGGATATCATTCGACGGGGGGCCTCGCTCTTTGCACATCTGACTGTCGGGATCGGCGTCAATCCTGATAAACGACCTCTCTTCTCACCAGAGGAGCGGCTGGAGATCACCCGCCAGGTTGTGGCTGACCTCCCGAATGTTTCCGTCGAATGCTTCTCCGGCCTGACCATTGATTTCGCCCGCAGCTCTCAGGCGAATGCCATTTTACGCGGGATTCGTTCCCTTTCAGATATTGAGTCCGAGTTCACGATGGGGCTCGCCAATAAAGTGCTGGCACCACAACTCGAGACGATCTTCTTCATGGCTGGTGAGCGGTATGCTCACATTTCGAGTTCGTTGATCAAGCAGATTGCACTGCTGGGGAATAGCAATTCTGCCAATCGACTCTCTGAGTTTGTTCCCGAAGCTGTGATTCAACCACTTCTGGAAAAAGTCCATCAGGTGGCCAGCCAGCGAAAGTGACCAAGTTATCATTGACTGTCAGGTGTTGGAACCAGATTCCCTGCTCTCGACGCGTGTCTGCAAGCCTCGACCTCGCTATAACCAAAGAGTCGTTCATTGGCTCTGCAATTCATCTGGATCGATTTCAGCGAGGCAAAAATGGTTCGTGTCCCTTCGACCATGCTACCTTTGGGAACAGTTGCTCCCGGATTTTCACTGCCAAACATTGATGGCACAATCGTTGAAAAAAGTGCTTTTGCTGGCGATGCACCTCTGCTGGTGATGTTCATCTGCAATCACTGTCCGTTCGTGAAACATCTTCGGAGTGGACTGGCACGACTCGGACATGACTACCAGGAAACTGCACTCAAAATTGTGGCCATTAGTTCCAACGACGTCGTGGCCTATCCGCAGGATGATCTTGCAGCCATGACACGCGAAGCAGCCGAAGCGGGCTACACCTTTCCTTATCTTCTCGATGAAAGTCAGGAAGTGGCCAAAGCTTACCGGGCGGCTTGCACGCCGGACTTTTTCCTGTTTGATGCAGCCCACCGGCTGGTCTACCGGGGCCAGTTTGATGCGTCTCGACCGGGTAATGAGACTCCTGTCACGGGGAGCGATCTGCGGGCAGCGATCGATTCTGTGCTCAATGGTAAGATCCCTGCAGCAGAACAGACACCATCCATTGGCTGTAACATCAAGTGGAAACCAGGCAACAATCCTGATTACTTCCCCGGCTGATCTTCAATCTTGATCTGTTGGCGACCCTAACCGAGTGGGCTATCAAAAGGGTGGCACGCCCTGGAGGCTTTGCGAAAAGGCGTGATCTTTGATCCCCGCCTAAGTAGCGTATGTCTCCAGTAGGCGCTGAACTTCGAACAAACAGGCTGGCCGATGGCTGAAATCATTCCACTTCATCGCGACCACTCGAGGTTGTTTCATCAGAATCGCTACGTCTATCCGGTTGTTTCCAGACGAAGTGGTGGCATTTCTGTCGGGATTAATCTCAATCCGGATAAGGTCTGCAATTTCGATTGCATCTATTGTCAGGTGGATCGGCGAAGTGAAGCCGAAACCAATTTTGTCGGCACTGAGCAACTTCTGGCCGAACTCGATGAAGTGATTGAACTCGTCACCAGCGGCAGGCTCTGGGACGATGAGAAATTTGGAGCCACTCCGCAGGCGTTTCGTCGCTTCAATGACATAGCCTTTTCCGGTGATGGAGAGCCCACCACGTTTCGAAACTTCGATTTGATCGTGAATGAAGTTGCTCAAAGGAAAATGAATGCCGGGCTCGATCAGGTCAAAATGGTGCTGATCACCAATGCCAGTATGTTCCATCGACCAGCCTGCCAGCGCGGGCTGGCTGTGCTGATGGCTCATCAGGGAGAGATCTGGGCCAAGCTCGATGCCGGGACTGAGGAGTATTACCACCTGATTGAACGAACTCGCATTCCCTTGGCGAGAATTCTGGAGAACATTCTCGATGTCTCGCTGCGCTGGCCTGTCGTGATCCAGGCCCTCTTTATGAATGTGGCTGGTGTGCCTCCGACAGAGGCCGAAATCTCTGCCTGGCTGGGCCGTTTAAAAGACATTCTTTCCGCAGGTGGCCAGATTTCTCTGGTCCAGGTTTACACAGTCGCACGACCACCTGCCGAAGCGATTGTGACGCCACTCTCAGATGCCGAGGTAGATCACATTGTGAAGCGTGTGCAGCAGGAAACATCGCTTACCGCTCAAGGATATTACGGTTCCCGCACAACATCCTGATTGCTTCACCGAAACAGGATGGATTACCCGCAGGAAATTGTGCATTCTGTGAGAGAATCGTGACTATGAAAACCGTATGAGACGGCGGCAAGCCGATTGTCGCTTTGGTTCGATCTGTGCCATGCTTGCCGCTTTGGGCAATCAGGCTTTCTCATTTTTTAACACGCCTTTTCAAGCTGTTTTTCGTATCAGTATTGCACAACGTTCCGCAGGGATTGCAAAGGATGTTTCAATGCCGCTGACAACTGTCTTTCATGCCAGTCTGTATGGCACGATCTGTCTGGCGGGCTTTATTCTGGGCCGAGCTGAGGGCAACTTTATCCCTTATCTCACGATTCTTGTGGCCATGATCGGCTACATGCTGACTGAGCATTACAAAAAATGGATGGTCACTGTTCCTGTCGCCAATGCTTTGGGGCTTGTGGCCTTTCTCGTCGCAGCCATCGAATTCACTGTGGGTGACCGTGAAGGAAAGCTTCTGGCTGGTGCGCATCTGGTAGTTTATCTGAACTGGATTGTGCTGCTCCAAAAGAAAACGAATCGACAATACTGGGCCATGGCTGCACTGAGTTTATTGCAGGTCGCTGTGGCTTCCGTCCTGACGAACGACAGCTGGTATGGTGGCATGCTGGTCCTTTATTCCGTAGTGGCGATGTGGTCGCTGGCGATTTTTTCGCTGCATCAGGCCAATCAGCAATTTGAATCCGGACGACGCGAACCGGTGACTCGATCTCCGATGGCAGGTTCTTCGATCGCCATGACGACCGCTTCCGTGATTATGCCCAGTGAAACCTGGAGCACTATTCGTCACGATGGTTCGGCAAGGTGGGTCACGCCGCGTTTCATCCTGGGAGTCATGACCATTGCCGGCATGTCACTCATGCTCAGTGGCGTGTTCTTTACGCTTGTGCCGCGAGTGTGGATTGGCCCGCGTTTGTCATTAGGTGATGAAGCCGATGGTCCGGTGGGCAGTCTGGGCCGCAATACCATGACAGGCTTCACGTCTCAGGTGAAACTGGGCTCACTGGGCGAAATTCTGGAAAATTCAACACCGGTGCTTCAGGTCAGGTTGTTCGATTCCGAAACAGATCGGGAAATCGATGTCAATCAGTATTGTGAGCGACTTGGTTATGCCGAACCTCTCTTTCGAGGCATTGTGCTGAGCCGTTACGAATCGAGCCAATGGCTGGCCGATGTGGTCTTTTCTTCACAAGATCCATTACCACGCATTCTCGCGGAGCCGGCAGTGCGCCAGGAGTATGTTCTGGAGCCAGTAGGGACAGATCTGCTCTTTGTCATTGGAGATGTGAGGGCTTGCGATCTTGATGGTTCCGAACGCCGTCGGGTTGTCAAACATACCACGACCTCTGTCCTGACACGCGATAGCGTGGGACGTTCGGGAAGTGCGGAACGGATTGGCTATACTGCATACTCGGCACCAATGCCCGCTGTTGTGCAGCCCTTTGCCATCATGCCGGTTTCGTCGAGGCTCTGGCAGGAATATCTCTCGCGCAATTATCTGGAAGACCTGCTGATCCTCAATGATGATGTCGCAGCGATTCGGCCGATTGTCGAGCGCATTCTTGAAGAGAAAACCCGACAGGTGGGCAGCAAACTGACTCCTGTACAACAGGCGGTCGCGCTCGAATCGTGGCTGCGCGACAGTGGGAATTTCAAGTACACGCTCAAACAGGCGCGTGTGGATCTGACAGTTGATCCCGTGATCGATTTTCTCATCAACCGCAAGGAAGGGCATTGCGAATACTTTAATACAGCCCTCGCACTCATGCTGCGGGCTGCCGGTATTCCTTCACGTTTAGTGAGTGGGTTCAAAGGTGGAGATACGAATCCTTTGAATGGCCGATTCGAAGTCCAGCAGCGGCATGCTCATGTCTGGGTGGAGGCATTTCTGACAGAGCCTAATGGCAAGTTCTTCTGGGGCACCTTTGATGCCACGCCTGTCGCAGAGCGGAATACAGAACTGGAAACTATCGGTGGCAAAATGACTTTCTGGCAGGCCATGTCGAGTGAGATTTCCATGTTCTGGTCTCGCTATGTGGTGAATGTCACGCTGAATGATCAGGAGCAGGGGGTCTATGGCCCGCTGCGCGATTGGGTCGCCTCGCTGGGTGGGCAGTTAAAGGATCGCACCGGTGGCATTCAGAGCCTCCTGTACGGCCTCTTCTCGATTCTGGCGTCACCCAAAGAGTGGCTCACTGTCAGTGGTATGTTGAGGTTGCTGATTATTCTCGTCTTGTTCACGGGTCTGTTGTATGTCCTCAAATACGGCATCAAACTTTCACTGAAGGGGTTCTCGAAGTATTCCCAAAAGCGAAAAGTTGAACGCAAGGTTGTTGAGTTTTACGAGCGATTCCAGAAAGTCATCGCTCAGGCTGGCTTTAAGCGGGATGAAGCTCAGACCCAGAGAGAATTTGCACTGCAGGTGACTCACAAACTTTCGCACCGACTCCACGACGAATCTGTCTTGAAACTCCCTGAAGAACTGACCGAGTTGTTTTATAAAGTCCGCTTCGGGGATGATGTCGTTGATGCCACGACGGCTCAGTCACTCGATGACCGACTGGATCGTCTTGAGAGCCTGATCGATACAAACCGGCAGCGTCAACATGCTTCCAAGGTTTAGTTGGAACTCTGGTGACAATCGACGATGAATGGTCTACTTAGATGTCCTTGAGTGCGCCATTGATCAATCCCAGGTAGATCGAAAAGACGCGGAAGATCAGGACGATGATCATGATGGCCACAGCTGCCCAGATCACCGAACTGAAGGCCATCGTCAGTTGAGCGAGGCTGCGTCTGGCAGCATCGTCCAGTTGGGGGGCCATTCTCTCCAGCACTTCGGGAACAGTTCCTGAAGACTCGCCAACGCGAATCATTTCCAGATAATCTGTGGGAAAATACCCCGTGGCCTGCAGGGCATCCGATAATTCCTCGCCCGACATAACCATTGCGTTGATTTCTGGTGCCGTCGCAGCGAAAGCGGCATTACCACTGGCTTTGAGACTGGCCGAGATACTCGGGCCAATCATCATGCCCGAATTCTGAGTAATGGCAAACGCCCAGGAGAAACGAGACAAAGCAAACGATCTCAGGCAATGACCCACGACAGGGATCGTCAGCAGTAATCGGTCAAAGGCCCCTCTTTGTCCCATGCGATTGATCATCTCCCAGCCAATATAACCGGCCACCAGCAGCATGGCCCAACCACTCAGCCATGCCACTGCGCCGGTTGTTCCCGTCAATCCCACACCCAGAACATCCAGTGGTGATGAACCGGTTACCTGAGCTACGATCCCCAGGACGACGATCAGAATGGCCACAATCAGTATGGCAGCGACGGCCTGCAGGACAGGCCAGGTGATGGCGGCTATAAAGGTGCGCCGCATTTGCACCTGATGATCGAAATGCCCAGCCAGCGATGTCAGAACTTCGGGAAGATTCCCCGTCTGTTCACCCACACTGACCATATCCACCAGCAGTGCCGGAAATGTGGAACCTTCAGCGATCAAGGCTTCGGATAATCCATTGCCAGACCGCACTTCCTGAATCAATCGTTGAGTGACAGGCCCGAAACGCTGATCGCCAGCCCGCTTGCCGGCAAGTTCCAAGGCTCGAATCAGAGCCACCCCCGAGTGCAGGAGTGTACTGAGTGATCTGCACCAGACAGCGACGATATTCAGTGGCATTTGTTTTCCGAAGATCATCTCGTTCGGTATCCCTGTGGGTTACGCCATCGATGGGAATTCACATTTCCGGTGAACTCTCTGACCGGCACTTGCGGACATGCACTTACACCCTCACAATCTTAGCTGAGTCCAGGGCTCTTTTAACAAACCGCTCTAAGAAATCTCTCCGTTAAATCTCTCAGTGAGGAGGACACCCGTGCTGCCGAAGTCTTTTACGAACCCAGTGGTTTCAGTGATTGCCGATCGTTTGTTCCAGAGCACGATGGTGTTGGGCTGCATCATCGGAGTTTCTACCTTCGCTCGAGCAGAGAGCCCGATTCCCATCGTCAATGTCGCTCCTGTCAGCGATCTCAATGCGGAAGCAGAAGCTCTGATTGCTACTGTTGGTAAAACTCTGGAATCGGAAGAAACTTACAAGAAGGATGCCAAAGTCTGGAAGCAGGGGGCCAGCCTGTTGGCGGTCGTCTCGCAGGCGATTGTCGAACATCCCGAGGCCAGTTCACTGAAGTCGGCA
>JAIXUU010000119.1 GCA_027483405.1 Planctomyces sp.
ATCCCAGTCGATAAACGCATGTGGTAATGCAAAGTCATTAGCCACAAGAGTTTGTGCGGCGGCCTCACGTTCCTCGATGGCTTCGAGAACATTTTCGGGATTGATTCCATCATCGTCCCAGTTGGCGGCCTGAACCAGAGCGCGGATCGCTCCCTGACGCGTTTTGGCAGTCAACTCGACAATCCGGATTCCACTGACCAGGTCTGCCAGATCCACGATGATCACCCCCGGAAGCTGACTGTAACTGATTTCATCAAATGTCCCAACTTCTGTGATTATCAGTAGTTATAAACATGAGATGATTTTGTGCCAACCCCACGAAATTCGCGAAGTTCACTTTCTCTGCAGTCGATCAATAATCTCAGGAGAGACAAGGTGCGTTAGCGATGAGGAAACGAGCAGGTTGAGAAAGTGTTGAGAAATGCTGTTTTTTTCGTGAATTTTACTCTCAGTCAACTTTAAGTCGATTTCCGAACTTGTCTCGAATCGATAGATGGCGTAATAATTTATGGACATGGTGACTGTTGGTTCATGTAAGGGCTGGTGGTAAATGGCTTGAAGGTGTACAGATGGCGCAGTTTCATCCAGGTGACTATGTGGTTTTTCGAATCACCAAGTTCAGTACTGAGCCTGGGCCGCGTGCTCAGGATGTGCGCCCTGCCCCTTATGGCGAAACGTACAACTACTACGTTGATAAGTACTGGACAGTTCGCTCAGTCTCTCCTGATGGCACCTTGCAACTGGTGACTCGTCGAGGCAAGCAGCATCAAGTCGCCATGAATGATCCCAGACTGCGGCATGCGACTTTGTTTGAGAAGTGGTTCAAAGCGGATCGCTTTCCCACAAAAGACACCTTTTCTCAGGTCTCGCAGAACGGCATGACTGGTCCGGATACCGGGCGGGTTCCACAGATTTCTGGTGGGATGCGCTGAAAATTCATCTCCAGATTCAAGCTTGGATTCTGTCGAAAAGACATTCGCAGAGAATTGTTCAATGCATGAACAGTGAATCCTTCTCTCCGCTTTCTCTGGCTTCTTATGACGCAGTCCATCTCTGCGCGTTGGGTCAAAACTCTCCGCTGACGTGCCAGGTTGTAGATCCTTGAGCGCGGAAGTAGACTTCCTACGGACATAGGAAGTTCCGAGGTAGCAGATTTTTGCCTCCTTTCAAGGTGAACATTCGACAGACAGGATTGTCCGTGTCAGGATTGTCAGTGTCAAAATTGACAATTGAATGATTGCTGAGGCTTGGACGGAATCTGGCCTCAGAATATGAGCGGGATTGAATGGTTTCAATTCGCCTCACGACGTCCTGTTTGAAGCGTATCAATGAAGAGATCAAGTCGATGATGAAACATGTTTTGTCGGCCATGGTGATGAATCAGCCGGGTGTTCTCGCCCATATTTCCGGGATGCTGGCTTCCCGTGCATTCAATATTGAAAGTCTGGCTGTCGGAGAGACGGAACGGCCTGATTTTTCCCGGATCACGTTTGTTGTGGCAGGCGACAATAAGGTCGTCGATCAGGTCCGTAAGCAGCTGGAAAAGATTGTCACCGTGGTCAAGGTGATGGATTACCGGGATCAGGACATTCTTGAGCGGGATCTCATGCTGTTGAAGGTCTCGACGGTTGAAAGTGGACTTTCCAAGGTCAAGGAACTGGCGGAAATTTTCCGTGCCAAGATCGTCGATGTGGGCCAAAGCCATGTCATGATCGAACTCTCTGGGCCGGAACGCAAAATCGACGCTTTTATCGATCTGATGCGACCATTTGGCATTCTGGAACTGGTGCGTACCGGACGGATTGCACTGGCTCGGGAAGTGTCACTTTCTGTCGAAGATGCTCTGAAGCCTCCGACCCCTTACGATACTTCCGCAGTCGAAATCGAAGTCTAAGCCGAATGGATGTGGGGTCACATTTTCTGGTGAAACGATTCCCCTGTCATGAGTTCGACTTCACGGGAATTGACGGCCATCAGCGAACTTCTGGCACCTTTTCTTGCAATTGGTGCCCGCTCGGCTGAAAATCTGCGGAAATTGATTAAACTCTTGCTTCACAGATGGATGCTCCGAAGGTTCCACGACTTTCAAGGGACATCACTGGCTTGTTCTGTCTGTTAAGCAACAGAATCAACAGAGCGAGACTTGTTGCTTTTTGACACTCTACGAAAGAATCACAGCACCATGGCAGCTAAGGTTTATTATGACGATGACGCTGATCTCTCTTTGTTAAAAGGGAAAACCATCGCAATTCTAGGTTACGGCAGCCAGGGGCATGCCCAGGCCCAGAACCTGCGTGACAGCGGTTTGAATGTTGTCGTCGGTCAGCGTCCCGGCAGTAAGAACTACGACCTCGCTGTCAGCCATGGTTTCAAGCCCCTTTCGATTGCTGAAGCGGTCAAGCAGGCCGATCTTGTCAATATCCTCCTCCCGGATGAAGTGCAGGGGGATACTTACAAGTCGGAAATTCTGCCGAATCTCAAGCCCAACGCTCTGCTGCTCTGCTCGCATGGTTTCAACCTGCACTTCGGTCAGATCGTACCGCCCGCTGGTGTCGATGCCGCTCTGGTGGCTCCGAAGGGCCCGGGACATCTCGTCCGTAGCGAATATGAAAAGGGTGGTGGGGTCCCTTCACTCATTGCTTTGTGGCCAGGTGCTTCCGATAACAGCCGTAAACTGGCATTGGCCTACGCCAAAGGGATTGGTGGAACACGCGGCGGCGTGATTGAAACCACCTTTGCCGAAGAAACCGAAACCGATCTCTTCGGTGAGCAGGTTGTTCTTTGTGGTGGCGTCAGTGCCTTGATCAAGGCGGCATTCGAAGTTCTGGTTGAAGCTGGCTATCAGCCCGAAATGGCTTACTTCGAGTGTATGCACGAGATGAAGCTGATCGTGGACCTGTTCTATCAGGGCGGTCTGAACTACATGCGCTACAGTGTTTCCAACACAGCCGAGTATGGTGATTACACTCGTGGCCCGAGAATTATCACTGCTGAAACCAAGCAGGAAATGAAGAAGATTCTGGGTGAAATCCAATCGGGTCAGTTCGCTCGTGACTGGCTGCTCGAAAACCGCGTGAATCAGGCCAGCTTCAAGGCTGTCCGCCGTCGTGAACGCGAACATCAGATTGAGAAAGTTGGCCGCGATCTTCGCAAAATGATGAAGTGGATCAATGCGAAAGAGTTTTAAGCCATAAACATCGAGAGCGTCGATTCTCAGGAATCTCTCGCAATCTCATTCATCGACCCCGGTTGTACTCGCTGCAATCGGGGTCGATTTTTTATCAGATGAGATGCCAGGCGGATTGTCCTACTCCGCAAAACGCTCCATCGCGAGATCGAAGTGATGTCTGGCTGAGCGACCGCTGATCGTCGTGCGGCTGATCAGTTCCCGGGCAATCTCCTCAACGGCCAGCCATGGGCCTGCCTGGGAAAGAATATGCTCGACCTTATTGAGCAACCGCTGTTCCAGACGTTCCATCTGCTTGATGTTGGTAGCCCGCATACTCGAAAAATGTCTGACTTGTCTTAAATCACTCACGGCGCCTTCCCAGCGATAATCGCCTCGATATCTTGCTTCAGCCGCGACACCCGCCAGGAGAATCAGTATTTCTCCTTCCAGCACATCTTTGCTGGGCTTGAAATTCCCTTTGTTCAGTCGGCATTGACCCAAACGCAAGCTGTTAGGCTCGACGGTCACTTCGTGAACAGGTCTGCCCAGAAAAAGTGCGACCACCGCATGCCCCGCTTCGTGGTAAGCGGTCGCAGTCAATTCGGTTTGCGGGAGAGGTGCGGAGTCCATATGGGGTTCAATAACCCGAGAAATGAATACTACGGAAGATCGACAGCTGGTGATGAGGGCTCATCCGACTGCGCGACCATGGGTCTGGCAATCGCATAACCGTCGCTGAGAAAGTGTGGTTTTGCCAACGGATTCTGGATGGGTTGAGTGAACCGGCCGGGGATTTCCTGGATTTTGTGTTGTTCCATACTTGATTCTCCCGTCATGCGGAGGCTATCCGGCAGTGCTTCGGGATGGTCGGTTGTTCTTTGAATCTGTGCACCGAGTTGTCGCAGCTTTTCATCATGCTTTTCGTAGCCACGATCCAGATGATACACACGACGAATGACGGATTCGCCCTCTGCAGCCAGAGCAGCAATCACGAGGGCAGCACTGGCTCTTAAGTCGGAAGCCATCACATTGGTACCACTCAAATGCGCGGGCCCGGCAATAATGGCACTCGCACCTTCCCGGCGAATTTGCGCCCCCATCCGTAATAATTCAGGCACATGCATAAACCGGTCGGGGAATACCTTGTCAGTGATCACGCTGATCCCCGGGACCAGGCACAGCAGAGCTGTGAGTTGTGCCTGAAGATCGGTCGGCACTCCCGGATAAGGTAATGCGGTGCAATCAGCCGGATTCAAGTGGGCGGCACCTGAAATATGCAGACCCATCCGGCCATCATTCGTTGATGAGGGTTCAATTGAGACTCCAATCTGACGCAGGATATCGATCACTGCCGAAAGGTGACGCGGCTGGGCATCTTCAATTAACACATCGCCGCAAGTGGCTGCGGCAGCAATCATCATTGTGCCGGCTTCAATGCGATCGGGAATGACTTCATGCTCCACACCATGCAACTCGTCAACACCTTCAATCTCGATGACGGGTGTGCCGTGACCGGTGATGCGAGCCCCGGCAGCATTCAGATAGTTCCCCAGATCGACGATTTCTGGCTCACAGGCTGCTGCGGAGATTCGAGTCATCCCTCGCGCCAGGCTTGCGGCTGTCATGATGTTCGCCGTCCCTGTGACCGTGCTGCCAAATGGGCCACCCAGGTAAATCTCTGCACCATGCAGCCGTGTGGCTTCGGCGTGAACGTAGCCTCTTTCAATACGAATCCGAGCTCCCAGTGCCACCAATCCTTTGAGGTGCAGGTCGATTGGTCTGTGACCAATATTGCACCCGCCGGGAAGTGAAACAACAGCTTTTCCCCAGCGTGCCAGAAGAGGGCCCAAGACACAGACGCTGGCTCGCATGCGCCTGACCAGATCGTAATCGGCAATCCCGGTGGTTGCGTGGGGAGGGGAAATGGCAAGTTCGCCAGTCGAGAGATCCCGGGTGACAACGGCTCCTAATGATTCGAGCACTTGTGTTAGCGTCGAGACATCCGCCAGGTGAGGCACACGCCGCAATTGTGATAGGCCATTGACGGCAATCGATGCAGCCATAATCGGGAGAGATGCGTTCTTGGCGCCAGCGAGGCGGACATTGCCGGCCAGTGGGATGCCTCCCCGAATAATCAGCATGTCCATCCATGGACTCCTCTGGAATTCAATCTGGTAAGTCAATGACTTACCTCAGGCCACATGATCTTAACGTGAGTTCAACATGACAAACAATTGTTGACAATGTCAGTTTTCTTAAGACTGTTGCCTTTGGTCGAGAATTGAGTTCTGAGGTTCGAGATTAATTGAAGCAAACCGAATCGCTGGTCGGCGTTGGATTTGGATTTGCTGGAAGTATTCCTTCGATAATCTGCGGGATCAAGCTGGCAAACCAGGTGACGTTTAACCCGAGTCGATCATCGTACATCGGGTCTCGATTGGAAACATCTAATGTGGCGGCATGAATCCCCAACAGGCACCAGCGCTCCTCAAATTGACCAGCGACCGGGGTGGGTCTGAGCAGTTTCGTCACCACAGGAGATCCACTGGTGCCGCGATGCGTCCGCGCATCGGTGACGAAATAAGGGTTCCCCTTAAAGGGCCTCGAAAAGTCGCTGGCAACCACGGCCTGCCGGACAAGTGGCAAGTTATTCAATGTATCGTGGAATCCGAGAGGAAATCCGGTGATCAGCACTTGCTGGCCGGGTGGCAACGTTTCCTCAGGGCCCAGAATATCTGACGCTCCAAAACTGGAGATCACATAGTTCTGTTTGAGCAGTTTACCAGGTAACGGGACAGCTACGACATCGATATCGTTCACTGGACGAGGATACGTTTTCCAGAGAGGCACTCCCTGCTTGTAGAGCTGAATTTCCAGGGGCCCGCTTTTCGTGAGATCGTCCTTAACAGTGTGCAACTGAAGTTTGAGAGTGTCAGGCCGATGCCCGGCCAGTTGATCGAAGCAAACATGCCGATTTGTGATGAGGTAAAGCTCGGATTGCCATTCGAAAAAGAAACCGCTGGCATTTGTCAATAATTGGCCTTGGCCATAGGTTTCGACTTTGGCAACCCGCAAGAACAGTTCAGGAACCAGCATCCAGTCTCCTTG
>JAIXUU010000345.1 GCA_027483405.1 Planctomyces sp.
ATTGCGAACAACAAAGCCATCTACTTCGCAGGCAGACATAAGCTTTGATGACATGCCATCAGCATCAGTCTCCAAATAAAGTGAGACAGATCGCTGAACATCATCGTTAGTACTGATTGTAATTCTCGGCAGTTCGTCAAGTGGCGTTTCAAAGTGCCGACGGAATAGTGGCACGCAATCAAGGTGGCCAACAATGGTGCCATCTTTGCGAGGTGGGGCAGCCTTGATCGTTTCTCGAAACTGAAGTGTTTCGCAGACACACTGAATATTCCCATTAGCGATAAGTGCGTGCATCGCCTCCAGCACACTGGTCTTCCCCGAGTTGTTGTCGCCCACAAACAGATTCACTTGCGCCAGATTCTCGACTTTATAGTGCTCGAAGCTGCGGAAGTTTTCGATCTGGATATTTTTAAGCAGCATGGGAAGACTCCTTCTCATGGAGAATTTAACGAACAAAATATACGCATAATCCAAAACAAAGACCGCACTTCCACTCCACCGATCGTATCACGGCAGAACAGAAATGCGGCATCGATTTTAATTCTGGAACGTTGAGTTTCTTATTCCCTGGAGTTTAATCCACTTCGGCACTAGCGCTTCGAAGCGATCACCTGAAGAAGCGACTTGAATGGATCGGCGAACTTGGCCAGGCCCTCTTCCATCAACACGTGTTCCATTTTGGCGAAATCGACCTTCGCATCGATATCGGCCAGAACCTCGGCTGGTGGCAATTGATCGACTTTGCGGGTGTAAACCTTACCTGTCAGGCTCTGGACAGCCGCGTTCGTCGCCGGTGGGTTGGTCTGGATATCGGAACCAGCCAGTGCACTCACATAGCGATCAGGAGCTTCTGCAGGGTCTTTCGTCCCTGTGCTTGCGAAGATGATTTCCTGCTGAAGTGGCAGCTTCTTGTCGGCCCAGAATTTCTGATTCTCTGCCCAGAGCCTTTGGGCATTCACAATCCCGACCTGACCCTGCGCCGCAGGGATCAACGTAGGAACGTGCTTCTTGGTGTAGACATCGATCCGGCTCACAAAAATGCTGTAGACCGATTTGAAGCGTTCGAGCTTGCCGTGCCGCTGAGCACCCTTCCAGACTGCTTCCCGAGCCGCTTCATACTGCCGTTCCGAGAAGATCAGCGTCACATTCAGCGTAATCCCGGAAGCGGCCAGCTCTTCGAGAGCAGCTAATCCACCCGGTGTGGCGGGAACCTTGATCATCCGGTTGGAATGTCCTGCCGCCCAATGCTGACCCAGCTCGACATACTTCTTGGCCTTTTCAGCCACGCTCAACGTGTTCGCGGTATCTTCCAGGAGAGGATCGAGTTCAAAGCTCACGTAGCCATTATTGCCCGCAGATTCTGTGTAAACGCTGGCAAAAACTTCCTGCGCCTGGCGGACAAGACGATCTGTCATCGCCCAGGCAATCGCATCATCGGAATGCCCTTCGGCCACCAATGCGCGAATCTGATCATCAAAGCGACCCGTCTTCAGCAGGTCCGCAATGATAATCGGATTGGATGTGGCACCTGTGGCTCCAAATTTGCGGTTTTCGACGACCAGTGCGGGATCGATACTGTCGAGCCAGACTTTGGTGCCGCAGGCAACGAGGGTTTCAAGAGGTGTCGGCATGAGCAGGGCCTGTTTCCGAAAGAGAGCGTAAGACGACGGGATGAGTCGGCAACATCTCGCCGACCTGTTAAAGTAGTTCCATCGTAACGCATGCAGACGCCCGTGCCAGATTCGGGCGAGAATTTTCCTGACTTCATTGTTTCTGACATTCGGTTTGTTCGGGTTCCCGTAGCCCGTAACAGGCCTTTCACCCGGAGTTTTCCGTGTCTCACGAACATTACGACAACCCACTCGTTTCCCGCTACGCCTCCAAAGCCATGAGTGCCCTCTGGTCGCCGCAGGTGCGGCATGCCACCTGGCGCAAACTGTGGGTGGCGCTGGCGGAAGCCGAACACGAACTGGGTCTGCCGGTTTCGCAAAGTCAGATCGATGAACTCAAGTCTCGCCTCGAAGATATCGATTTCGCTGCCGCCGCCCGCTACGAGAAGGAACTGCGGCACGATGTCATGGCTCACGTCCACGCCTGGGGTGATCAATGCCCCTCAGCCCGGCCCATCATTCACCTGGGAGCCACCAGCTGCTATGTGACCGACAACGCCGACCTCATTCTCATGCGGGAGGGGATGGAGATGCTGCGCGATAAACTCGTCGCCACCATCGACCGGCTGTCGAAGTTTGCTGTCGAATACAAAGACCTCCCCTGCCTGGGGTACACCCATTTGCAGCCTGCCCAGCCGACAACGGTGGGAAAGAGAGCCACACTCTGGTGTTACGATCTGGTACTCGATCTGGAAGATCTGGAACATCGTATTGAAAACCTGAGATTCCGCGGTGCGAAGGGCACCACAGGGACACAGGCGACATTCCTCACGTTGTTCAACGGCGATCACGCGAAGGTTGAAGAACTCGACCGGAGGGTGGCCGAGAAGATGGGTTTTGCCCAGCGCTGCGCAGTGACTGGCCAGACCTATACACGCAAGCTCGATGTGCAGATTCTCGATGTCCTCGACGGCATTGCCCAGAGTGCCCATAAGACGGGGACCGACCTGCGCATTCTGCAAAGTAACAAAGAGATCGAAGAACCGTTCGAGAAGCAGCAGATCGGTTCATCGGCCATGGCCTACAAGCGCAACCCCATGCGGTCTGAGCGGATGTGCAGCCTGGCGAGGTTTGTCTCCAGTGTGACGGCCTCGATCGGCCAGACAGTCGCTACGCAGTGGATGGAACGGACTCTCGACGACAGTGCCGTCCGGCGGCTCTCCATTCCGCAGGCATTCCTCGCCACCGATGCCATTCTGATTCTCTATAGGAACGTGGTGGATGGGCTGGTGGTTTACCCGAAGGTGATTACCCAGCGACTCGCTGCCGAGTTGCCATTCATGGCGACCGAAGAGATTCTCATGGAGGGTGTCCGCGCCGGGGGCGACCGGCAGGATCTCCACGAGCGCGTCCGCATTCACAGTCAGGAAGCAGCCCGACAGGTCAAAGAGCACGGCTTACCCAACGACCTTATTGAGCGACTTAAGGGAGATGCCGCCTTTGCCAAGGTCGATCTGGGTGCCGCTCTCGATGCCCGGCGATTTGTGGGCCGAGCGCCGGAACAGGTCGAGCAATTTGTTTCCGAGATCATCACCCCCATCCGCCAGCGCTATCAAAGCATACTCGGTCTGGCGGCAGAAGAACTCAAGGTGTAGTCTCAATTGAAGCTGCACATCGACTATGAACATCCGGCCTCTATGGAAACTGCTGGTGTTCGTGCCCTGCAGCCTGAACGTGAGATGACATCATGAACATCCTGAAGATTGCCATTGGGCTCGTTCTCACGGTCGTTGTGCTGACACTCTTAAGTGCCGCAGTTCTCAATGGACGAGAACAGGCCCGGCGATCAGACTGGATGTACCGGCTGAAAGAGATTGGCCTGGCACTCCATAACTACCATGATGTTTACAATTGCCTGCCACCTGGTGGAATCTACAGTGATGCAGGGCAAGGTTATCAGGGATGGCCCAGCCGTCTGGCTCAATTTCAAACGCAGACTCCCTTTTCGGCTTGGGTCGATGATCGAATCCCCTGGGATGATCCCCGGCAAATTGAATGGTTCACTATGGCCCATTGCCGGGAAGGCCACTTGTGGCAAGACCCTGGCCTCACCCTCACTCAGAAAAACACCTTCCCGCTCATTCATGCAGCTGCGAATTCGTGGGTCATGCATCGCAACAGTCATGTGACCTTACAAGATGTGGGAGACCTCGCCTCGACAATGCTGGCAGCCGATGCTTCCGAACCATTCGATGTTTACGGCTCCACAACTGCCTGGAGAGACGCCAGCATTCCTATCAACAGCTCTCCATTAGGTTTCAGCTCACATGGCCGTCTTATGACTCATTGTCTCATGGCCGATGCAACCGTCCGGTCTGTCGATGTAAACATCGACGCATCGATCTGGAAACAGATGCAAGGGCCAGAGTCACTCAGACCGGCAGAACAACTCACAGATCGCGTGCCGGGAATTCCACCAGCTCCAACTCACTTTGACCGCCGCATCTGGACTGACATGTTTCACAAAGACATCCAGCGAGCGACACTGACTGCTGATGGTCACCATCTGATACTCAATACTGAGTGTGCCGATCCGTCACTGCAGGGAGAACGGCGAGAGGAAGTCTTCCAATACTGGCTGAATGGGTTGTCCGCATTATGTGCGAAAGGGGATGTGCAATCGGCAAAATTGTATCGCTATCCATCGCCCGAAGAGGTGAAGGTTCTATTGTCCTGCAAGAACCTGAAGACGGTCGATATTCGTGCGATTCGAAATGCACCCGTGATTCGTCCACTGCTCGAAAAAGAGTCACGCCGAATCAAAATTATTGAGACGCCTGACGCCTCTGAATAAGCGGCTGCTGCTACTTAAAGTGACATCCAATATCAGGTAATCATTAAGAATCTGAGGCCACATCATGAGATACCTGAAGATTGCCGCAGCAGTATTGTTTCCACTGCTCGTTATCATGCTGATTCTACCGGCGATCCAGCAATCCCGGGAAGCGGCTCGGCGTACGCAGTGGCGGAATAATCTCAAGCAGATTGGTCTGGCACTGCAAAACTACCACGATACTTTTCGATCATTCCCATCGGGCGGTGTCTATAATTCGGAAGGACACGGCTATTTTGGCTGGCCTGTTCCCTTGATTCCTGACCTGGCATGTACTCCATTCTACAATCGACTTGATCAGAATATCCCGTGGAATGATCCCCGGCAGGTCGAATGGTTTACAGATCGTCATTGCCGGGAAAACATTTGGTGGCTGGACCCCAGTCTTGAGACACCATCTTCAGCCAATGGCTACCCGCTGATTCATGTCGCGGCCAACTCCTGGGTCATGCATCGCAATAGTCATGTCACGCTTAAGGATCTTGGTGATTCGGCTCACACGCTTCTCGCAGCCGATGCTTCCGAGCCATTTGATATTTTTGCTTCAACGACTGCCTGGCGCGAAGTCAATGTGCCGCGAAACACTTCGCCCTTCGGATTCAGCTCACATGGTCGAGAGGTCACGCATGGCCTTATGGGTGATGGTTCTGTCAAAGCGGTCAATCTTGAAGCTGATGAATCAATCTGGCACGCCATGCAAGGGCCGGAATCACTCAGGCCGGCACCAGAATTGACGGCTCGCGAACCTGGGATTCCGCCACCTTTGAGTAAGCCACATGTAAAGCATCTTTGGAGTAGTTTGTATGGTAAGAATAACCCTGATCAGCGAGCTCGGCTATCCATCGACGGCCAGACTTTGACAGTCTCGACGGCAGCAGGTGATACTTCCCCTCGAGAAAAGCGATACGAACCCGCATATCTGCATTGGTTAGTCACGTTGGAAGAGCTTTGCCAGGAAGCCAGTATCAAGCAGGTGATCGTCAAAGGCACAGTGACTGACGAAGAAATACGCGTGATTCTGCGGTGCCTGCATCTGGAGTCCATCGACATCAGCGGTGTAGAGAATCCTGAGATCGTACTTGTCGAGGTAAACAAGACTCGGCGAAAAATTCAAATACTGAAGTCATCGTCAACTCATCGAGAAAACGATTCGACCGACGAAAATGTGAACCCTTGAAGCGACAAATCGATCAACTCGTTATCGCACGACCTATACACAATCCTCACTCTATGAGTAGGGTGCATGAAGTCTTCGGAATGCACCAATTCTCAGGCCCGGTTGCATAGAACCGTCTTCTACGATATGGCGGCCTTTGCCGTACTCATCCTCTGCGTCTTCATACCCCCTCGCTGTCCATGAACACCCTGAAATCGACTCCCACCTGCAAAAAGTGCTTGTGATGAAGCCATTCCAACTCCAGAATCTCTTTTCGCCCGATGGCTGGTTGGGGCTCTCTCTTCTCCCGGCGGTAATCATGGGAGTGATCCAGGTGATCGTCGTTCTCTGTTATGTGCGGAACGGGTTGCCGTTTCCTCGCGGTCTTGAAGTGGTCGAATTGCTGGGCTGGTATGTCGTGTCGCGGCATTTCTTGTGGGTGATGAACCGCCGTTACCTCTGGGGCCTCCAATTTGATCTGGGCCTTTATTCACCCATGCTGGAGGAGTTTCGAGGAATTTTCCGCGCGATCTTTACCTCCTGGTCTGTCTGCGGACTTCTGGTGGTGTTGTTCATGATTCGCGCGGTTCCGCTGGTCATCCTCGATCTGGCCACTCGACCGCTTCCCTAACGGCATCTGGCAAGATTGTCCTTGCTGAGCAGGCTGGTCTCCTTAGTGGCAACCTCTTGTCAGGAAATCTGTTACGCAAATCAACGATTGCTCGTTGAATTCTTTTTCACATCAAGGTTTGCCAAAAAGAATCTCCAAGCTTACAATCGCTTAACTATTGAGACTGAATCTCAGTCTTAATAACGCCAGCCAGAAAGTTGAACAGCTCGCAGCGTCGCAACTTTCCCAGCCAGCCATGTTCGGCCCGCCGATTGACCTCTTTGCCCTGCCCGACATCGACTGGAGATTTCCCTATGAGAAATGCTCGCTCGGCATTTACGCTCATTGAACTGCTCGTCGTAATTGCCATCATCGCCATTCTCATTGCACTCCTCTTGCCCGCTGTGCAGCAGGCGCGAGAAGCCGCCCGGAGAACTCAGTGCAAAAACAACCTCAAGCAACTGGGCCTGGCACTGCACAACTACCACGATGCCTTCAGTGTCTTTCCACCCTCCGGCTGCATTGATCGCAACAGCACTTCACAACAGCCCTGGTCGGCTCAAGCCTTCATACTCCCGTATCTGGATGGGGGCACAATCTACAGCAAAATGAACTTCTCGCTGGGCTATCACCATGCCGTGAACACCAGCGCTTACCCACCTTTCGGGCCGGCAGCCACCAGGGTTTCAGTTCTGATTTGCCCCAGTGATCCCGGCGATCGCGCCCGCTTGAACAGCAGTGGCACTCCCGAGCATTACCCCCTGTGTTACGCCATGAACATCGGCCGGTATCTCGTCTACGACCCCAACAATGGGCAGAATGGCGGAGCCGCTTTTGCTCCCAATGGAAAGCTCACGACCGCTAGCTTCACGG